>NZ_JACAQY010000018.1:125795-216583 GCF_013386835.1 Pseudomonas sp. IPO3774 | reverse complement strand
TTGCAGCCACGGAATCAGCGGTGGGCGGCCACCAGTAGCATCATTGGGCGCTCAAGCTCTTCTGCCAGTGCCGGACGGGCCTTCAGGTCCGCTTCGCTCGGGCCCCACTCGTCGACATGAGTCAGGGTAAACCCCGCCTGGATCAACAGCGTCAGCAACGTGCCCACGGTGCGATGTTGCTTGATCACACCCTCCGCCAGCCAGTTTGTCACCCGTGGTCCTTGCAACTGGTAGCTGTCCACCGGCCAGCTCTTGCGCCCTTGCTCATCAATCAGCCAGCCCGGCTGCCGGGGCGCCATGAAGATCGGGTGTTCGATAGAAAACACCAACCGCCCGCCCGGGACCAACGCTTGATGGATACGCGCGAACAGGCCCTTAAGATCGACGATGTAATGGAACGCCAATGAGCTGTAGGCCAAGTCGAAAGCGGCATCCGGAAGGTCGAGTTTTTCCAGGTCGGCGATGCCATAGGTGATGGCCGACGACGAAGTCATCTCCTTTGCCCGCGCCAGCATTTTTTGCGAGACATCCAGCCCCAGCACCTGCTCGGCGCCCTGCTCCCGGGCCCAGCGACTGAACCAGCCGTAGCCGCAACCCAGGTCTACGACTTTCAATCCCGACATGGGCGGCAGCATGGATTGCAACGCCGGCCACTCCGGCGCGCCGGCGAGGCCTTCTACCGAGCGACCCATTTTGCTGTAGCCCTCGAAGAAAACCTCGGTGTCGTAGATGTTCTGGGTCATGACGCTGCTCCGTGCTGAATGGCGACTATTCTGCCGAATCAGCCCTCGCTCAACAACGCCTCCACTTCAGCCGTGCCCGGTGAGGTGGCCGGCCCCCAGCGCGTGACCGCCAAGGCCGCCGCCGCGTTCGCGCGACGTGCCGCGACAGCTGGCGCCAAACCATTGGCCAGGCCAGCGATAAACACCCCGGCGTGAGCATCGCCGGCACCGTTGCTGTCCACCGCCTTGACCTTGAATCCCGGCACATGCTCGGCCTGGCCATTACGGCTGATCCAGCAGCCATTCGGCCCATCGCGCACCACCAGCAAGGTCTCGGCGGGCAAGTGCTCGTTGAGCTTGAGCAATGCCCCCGCCAGATCGCTCGCGCCGGTAAAGGCCAGCGCTTCCGGACCGTTGCTGGTCCAGATATCGATACGCGGCAACAGGGCGACCATCAAGGCCGAGTCCGGTGCCTTCACCAGCGGGCCCGGATCGAACACCACCGTGATCTGGCGCGGCAATGCCAACAGCCAATCGAGCAACGCCTGGGCCTTGCCTTCCAGCAGCAGGCTGTAGCCGCTGACGTACACATAGTCGTCGTCGCCGGGCACCGCATTGGCCAGGTCTTGCACCAGCAAGTCACCCTCAGCGCCGATATGGGAAATGAAGGTACGCTCGGTAGTGGCTTCGGTCAGGGACACACACAGGCCTGTGTCCTTGTCGTCGCTGGCGGCCAGGGCCATTTCAATGCCCTCGGCCTGCATCGCCGCGCGCGCCAGGTCGCCGAAGCGGCCGGTGCCATGGCGGCCCAGGTAGACCACCGGCAAGCCGTTGCGTCGGGCCGCGGCCATCACGTTGAAGCCACCGCCGGCTTCGAAGCTGGCGGAGTTGGCCAATACATCGCCGCCGGTGGCGGGCAATGTGTCGAGGGACATGACCAGGTCGACGATGACCTGGCCGCTGTGCAGCAATCTAGACATTAGCGCTCTCTACCAAAGCCGGACGACGATCAGCCGCGCCACCCAGTACCGCATAAATCCCGCCGGCCACCAGGAAGGTGACGATCCAGCCCAGGCCGTTATGGCCCAGCCACGAATCGGACAGCGGCCCGGCGAACCAGATGTTCTCGGCCGTGGTGCCGATGGTGGTGAAGCTGAAGCCCAGCACGATCGCAATCGCCCAGGCGCCGAACGCACGCCATTCAACTCCGCCACGGTACCAGTAGGCGCTGCTTGGCGTTACGTCCAGCAGGTCTTTGGGGCTGTAGTAGTGACGATGAATCAGGTCGACCACAAAGATCCCGACCCAGGCGGTGATCGGTACCGCCAGCAGCGAGATGAAGGTGATGAACGGGCCGTAGAAACTGTCGGCGATCAGCATGAAGTAGATCGAACCGGCGAAGATCGCGACGATGTCGACGATCACCGCGTGTACGCGCTTGACCTTCAAACCGAGGGTCAAGGTAGTGAGGCCCGCCGAGTACACCGACAGGTTATTCGACAGCAACAGCCCGCCAAACGCGGTGATCAGGTACGGCACCGCCATCCACGTCGGCAGCATGTCGCGGATCGCGATGATCGGGTCAGTGGCCGACGCCAGGTCGTTGTTGCCCACCGACAGCAAGCCGCCGAGGGTGATCAACAGCACCAGCGGAATCCCCGCACCGAATGCCGCGGAGGCCACCAGGCGCACGGCCTTGACGCTGCGATGCTGGTAGCGCGACATGTCGGCACCGGCGTTGGCCCAGCCGATACCGGTACCGGCGGCCATGGTGCCGACGCCGATGATCATCGCGCTCAACGGCGCAGGCGTCGCGTTGAATACCGCGCTCCAGTCGATGGTGGCGCAGAGGAAACCGCCCACCAGGATATTCAGTGCGCCGAACACGTAGGTGGCCCACTTCTGGATCACCAGCAAGGTGGCATGGCCCAGGCCCGATACGGCGAGGGTCAGCAGCACGAAGATGCCGATGAACAACAGGGTCAGTACCGGCGCGCTTTTGGCGGCAACCGGCGAGTTGAACAGGATCGAGCACAACGACAACAGCACGAACGCAGCCGTAGTGGTGTTGACGGTTTCCCAGCCGAGGCGCGACATCAGCGACACCAGCGTCGGGCCGATATTGCCGCGTACGCCAAAGATCGCCCGGGACAGGGTCAGGCTCGGTGCACGGCCACGACGGCCGGCGATGGAGATGATGCCCACCACCGCAAACGAGCCGGCGGCGCCGAGGATCGCCACGATGATTGCCTGCCAGATCGCCAGGCCGCGAAACGCTACGAGGGTCGCGCCCAGGGGCAAGCCGAGGATGCTGATGTTGGCCGCAAACCAGACCCAGAACAGTTGCAGCGGATGGCCGTTGCACTCGCCTTCCGGGACCGGCTCGATGCCGCGTGTTTCCAATTGCCCGGCGCTTTGGCCGGAAGAGGACGTACTCATGGTGGGGTGCTCCTGATGCCTGTTTTTTTGTGGTTGTGGCAGGTTGGCAAGTTGAATCTGTGTGCCGGTCTTCCTGACTCGACTGGATCAATGTGGGAGCTGGCTTGCCTGCGATAGCGTGGTGTCAGTCGATGATTCACCAACTGATCGACCGCTATCGCAGGCAAGCCAGCTCCCACATGTTTCGATCTGCGGTGCTCAGCGCAGCTCGAGCAGGCCTTGGACCAAGGGTTCCAGGTCCAGTTGGTTAACCTGCTTGACCTGTTCGATCATCGCCTCAGGCCAGCACTGCATCCCCAGGCACGCACCGAGCATCGCGCCGAGAATCGCCGCGATGGTGTCGGTGTCGCCGCCGAGGCTGGCGGCCATGCACAGGGCTTCGATGGCGTTCATTTCACCCACCGCGACTTGCTGCGCGAGGGCAAACGACACCACCACCGATTCCTGGGACGCCACCGAGGTGCCGATCAATTCGTAAAGCAGGTCGGTAAACAGCGCCTTGTCGCCGCTGTCGACGCTCAAGGTGCGCGCCCAACTGATGCGGGTGGCGATGCGCCCGCCGGCAATCCAATGGCCGTGGTTTTCCGCCTGCTGGGCGATCTGCGTGCCGATGTTCAGCGCTTCGCCCAGATCGACGCCGTTGATCCCGGCGGAAACCACCGCCGCCACCGCCGCCGCGCTGGAGATGCCCAGGTTGGTGTTATGGGTGACCTGGCACGCCTGGATCACCGCCTGGATAAACTGCGCCGGGTCGTTGACGTCCGCCGCGATGCCCACCGGGGTGATACGCATGGCGGCGCCGTTGGTGGTGCCGTAGCGCCCGGACTCTTCCGGGGTATGGCCCGCCAGGATCATGTCGATCGCCCGTTTGGTTGACGGGCCCAGCAAATCCTGGGAGCCCTTGGCGCGCATCACCGCTTCCCAGTCGATCAAACGTTGGGCGAGTTCGGTGGGTTCAATCCTGCCCTGCCCGTCCACCAGCAACTGGCCGACGAGGATCGCCTGTTCGGTGTCATCGGTGATCGAGCCCTTGGGCATGTTCGGCGCGATCGGCTGATCGGCGTCGGCATCTTCCAGGCCGGTGATCGCGCCGAAACGCGCCTTGACCTGCTCGCGGCTCAGGGACTGGGTGGGCATGCCCAACGCATCGCCCAGTGCCAGGCCGTAGAAGGCGCCGAGGGCGCGGGTGGTGGCGGTCATGTCGGTGTTCCAAATTGAAGGTGCAAGCGGAAATGCAGAGGGTCGAGCAAGCTTTCGACGGATTCCATGAAGCGGTCCTGGCGGTCGTAGGTGGTGCGCAGGGCCTTGAGGAACACCGTGCCCACCGGGCGCCCCAGGAGCTGGGCGTCTTCTTCGTTCAGAGGCTCGGCACCGATCCATTGATTGCCGGTGGCGCCGACATAGCCATAGGCCGCCAGGGTGATGGTCAGGGAATTATCGATCAGGCCGACTTGCGGCAGGCTTTCGAGGCCACCCGAGGCCGGCATCAGCGAGCGCTCCAGGGACACGAACGTGCCGTCGGCAGCGCGACGGCGGCGGTCGAGGGCGATGAATTGGTCGCTGCCGTGACGGCTGAGCAGGTCCGGGCGGGTGACGGCTTCCAGGCGCAGGATTTCGGAGGTCACCACCGCGCCGGTATCGGCCAGGGCTTGGGCCCAGCCGCTGCGCTGGTCGAGCACCATGCCGTCGAAGGTGACGATGGAGCCGACACCGCTTTGGGTGGCGATGTAGCTGCGGCGCTTGAGTTCGGCCAGGGCTTCACGCAGGGTGCCGCGGCTGACGGAAAACTCTTCGGCCAGTTGGTGCTCGCCCGGCAGCAGGACACCGTCGGCCATCACTCCACCCTCGATACGGCGGATCAGCTCGTCGACGACGCGTTTTTTCTTATCAAATCGGACATGTCTAATCATGTACAAATTGATAACCGAAAGCGCCCGGCTACAGCAAGCGATTTATTTCAGGGAGAGCGAGAAATCAGCCTCAGGGCTCCAGGCCGATGGGGAAAAATACCCCGCCGCTCCAGACGCCAAGCCAGTTCTTACCGTTGATCGGACGGGTCACCGCCAGCTCCACCAGCTGGTAGAACGCATTGCGGTGAACCAGGGCTTCGAGGTTGGTGCGCACCCGCAGGTATGGCGAGGGTTCCTGGGTGTCCGGGTCGATCACCACCCGCAGCGGATGCTCGGTACCGGCCTCGACCTGCTCATCCACGTTGGTGGTAAAGCGCAGGACCTGGCTTTCGCCCTGCCCTTCGACTTCCAGGGTCACGGCGACGAAGGGCGCGTCATCGACCTTGATCCCGACCTTTTCCACCGGGGTGATCAGGAAATAATCATCGCCATCGCGGCGAATGATATTGGAGAACAGCTTGACCATCGGCTTGCGGCCAATCGGCGTGCCCATGTAGAACCAGGTGCCGTCACGGGCGATGCGCATGTCGATATCGCCGCAAAACGCCGGGTTCCACAGATGCACCGGTGCAGGTCCCTTGCCCTTGGGCAATTGCGCCAACAACTCATTGGCCTTGGCCGAATCGGTCATGCTGCTCTCCTTGTGTCTTACTGATCGCTCATGCCCAACAGGCTGCGCGCGTAGTGCGCCAGGGGCTTGCCGATCAGATCTTCAGGCTTGTTGTCGTGGAACGTCAGTAAACCGCCACGGCTATGGATGCGCACAGTATCAATCAAATACTGGGTACTGGTCTCGATCAACATGACCTGGATGGTTCCGGTGTCGATACCCAGGCGATCCACCGCCTCCTGGTCAGACCATTCATCGGCGTTGCCGATACGGTCATCCGCCTGGGCGAAGCGGCAGTACAGCAGGTAATGCGCACCCGCCGCGCGGGCTTCCGACATCGCCTGCTCGAGGCCTTCCGGCTTGCGGGCGCGGCGGACCATCGGGAAATATTCGACAAAGCCGTTGAAGGCTTCCTCGGCCACCACGTTAGGCCGTGGATAAGCACTGCCCGGCGGGGTGAAGGCGCCCTGGGCGATGAAGACGAAGGAGTCCGGCTGTATGCGGACCGAATTGACGCGGCGAGTATCGCTGTGGTCCAGCAGCCCGGCATCGCTCATCTGATAGCGCGTGCCTTCGGCCATATCACTGACGGTCATGCAGCCACCCAGCGCGAGTGACGCCAGCACCAAAACCAGACTACGCATCCTAATTCTCCAAAGGCCGGTGACGGAAAACCGGCGAATGGGCACGAGATGCAGATTTTGCGCCAGCTTGCGGGACTAGCCGCCGATGATCTTCATGATGGTGGCGCCGCCGGAGAAGGCCACTTCCTGCTTGTCACCCAAGGCCTTGACCAACAAGCGCTGCAAGGCCGGCAGGGCCTGGTGGCGGGGTTTGTCCAGCAGGTCGCCGACGTAGTGGCGGTTGCTCGACGACAGGCAGCCATGCAGCCAGCCAGTGGACGACAGGCGCAAACGCGAACAGGTCCGGCAGAACGGCACGCTTTCGTTGGCGATGACACCGAAGAAACCTTTGCCGGGCACTTCGTAGCGCACGGCAGTGGCGTCCACCGGGGCGTTGGCTTGCAGGTATTCGTACTGTTCGCCGATCAGGCTGAGCAATTGCTGGAGGCTGACGAACTGCTGGAGGAATGCGTTGGAATCGGTGGCCAGATGGCCCATGCGCATCAATTCGATAAAGCGCAACTCGTAGCCACGCTCCAGGCAGTAGTCGAGCAGCGGCATCACCTGGTCGAGGTTCTGGCCGCGCAGCGGCACCATGTTGACCTTGATCTTGATCCCGGCGGCGCTCGCCTGGTCCATGCCATCGAGCACGGTGGCCAGGTCGCCACCGCGAGCGATGCTGCGGAAGGCGTCGGCGTCCAGGGTGTCGAGGGACACGTTGATCCGGCGAATCCCGGCGTCCACCAGCAGCGGCAGTTTGCGCGCCAGCAGTTGGCCGTTGGTGGTCAGGCTGATATCACTGAGCCCCATCTGCCCCACCGCGCCCATGAAGGCTTCCAGCTTGGGGCTGACCAACGGTTCACCGCCGGTAATCCGCAGGCGCTCGATGCCGGCGGCCTCGATCAGGTACTCGACACCCCGCGCCATCGCCTCGGCCGACAGTTCGTCCTGCGCAGCCACCAGCCGCTTGCCGTTGGGCACGCAGTAGGTACAGGCGTAATTGCAGGCTGAGGTCAGGCTGATCCGCAAATTGCGGAATCGCCTGCCTTGACGATCAACGATCATGGATCACTCCGGCAGAGGATAATTCGGGCGCACTAAAACCTGACTGAAAAATCAAGTTTTAGCAAGGTCCTTGCCTGAGTATATTCCTGGGTTACTGCGCTGGGCAGGAAATCATATCGCCATCACGCTGGCGAATGATTCAAGTGGCCGGCGTTTCGGCGTTCGGCAAATCAGTGCTGTGCTTGCGCTTGTTGCCCATGCGCACGCCGATGTCCATCAGGAACTGGAAGAAACCTTCCTGGTCTTCCAGCACATTGCTCCAGAACGGCGAGTGGTACAACGCCACGGCGCCGTGCACCAACGCCCAGGCGGCGCAGTAGTGGAAATACGGTGGCACGTCTTCGAGCTTGCCTTCGCTGATACGGCCCTTGATCAGCAGGGTCAGGCGTTCGAAGTTCGAGGCACGGATCTTGTGCAGCTCCTCGACCATTTCCGGCACCTGATGGCCCTTCACCACTTTTTCTTCCAGGCGATCAAACAAGCGGTAGCGCTGCGGGTCACGCATGCGGAACTCGAAGTAGGCGCGGGACAGCGCTTCCTTGTCCTTGTCGACATCGGCCGAGTGCAGCAGCTCGTTCAGGTCGCGCTCGTAGTCGAGCATCAGGCGCAGGTAGATCTCGGCCTTGGACTTGAAGTGCTTGTAGATGGTGCCTTTGCCGATACCCACGGCATCCGCAATCATCTCGACGGTGACGCTGTCTTCACCCTGGTCGAGGAACAGCTTGAGTGCGGTGTCGAGAATTTCCTGCTCGCGGCGGCGAAACTCACGGACCTTGCGGGGTTCTTTGTGCATAAGAAAAAGGTCTGCAGAGATGGATATTGGAAGGGCGTTCGCTCCCCAAGCCGTGCTTGTCGGAACGTTTTACCCGGTGCGCGGGATTATCCCGACTGAACGGTCGTTGGGCAACGCCTATATGAACAACCTTTGCACTTAACTTACAGCACGCCAACGAATGTGCCGATTCGAGTCAGAAATAAAACAGGTGATTGGCGCGTGTGCATCGCATCCAATGAGAACTCAACCGAAGCGGGCGTATTCCAAATCTGTTTAAAAAACGATCAGATGTGGCTGGACTGAATCGGATACTGATCAATACTTGAAATGTCGGCGTGGCATCTCCCCCAAGTGACGCGTCGACCTGGGTACCGACGGACTGCGTACCCTTGTTTTACTCCTAATGGTCTTAGCCCGGATTCACCCCCCAGAACCCGGGTTTTTTTTGCCTGCGATTCAGTGGCCGACGTGGGCCAGCGGGAACAGGCGCTTGAAGTTCTCGGTGGTCTGTTCGGCAAAGCGCTCGTAGGACTCGCCCCGCAGCATCGCCAGGTAATCCGCCACATCCCGTACGTATTCCGGCAGATTGGGTTTGCCGCGATGAGGAATTGGCGCCAGGTACGGCGAATCGGTTTCCACCAGCAGGCGGTCTGCCGGGACCTGGCGCGCGACATCGCGCAGGGCATCGGCGTTGCGGAAGGTCACGATGCCCGACAAGGAAATGTAGAAACCAAGGTCCAGCGCGGCCTTGGCCATGTCCCAGTCTTCAGTGAAGCAATGCAGCACACCAGCCTGGGGCAGCGCGGCTTCGCGCAGCAGGGTCAGGGTGTCGGCACGGGCGCCACGGGTGTGGACGATCACCGGCTTGCCAGTCTGCTGGGCGGCTTGCAGGTGCAGACGGAACGACGCCTGCTGCAACTCGGCAGCTTCCGGTTCGTAGTGGTAATCCAGGCCGGTCTCACCGATGGCCACCACGCGCGGGTGATTGAGTTCACCGAGCAGCCAGTCGAGGGCCGGGGCTTCGCCGGGCTTGAGGTCCAGCGGGTGAATGCCCACCGAGCAGTCGACATCGGCATAACGATCGGCCAGGGCTTTGACGTCGGCGGCGTTTTCCGCGCTGACGCCGATGCACAGGAAGTGCCCTACCCCGCGCTGGCGCGCAGCTTCAAGGGCGGCGTCGAGGGAGCCGTTGTGCTGGGCCAGGTCGAGGCGATCAAGGTGGCAATGGGAATCTACGAGCATAGGGATCTACAACTTGAGTCACGGAAAGTGTCTGGCCAACGATACACCCGTCGGCCACTGAAATTAACGGCGGCCGAGCAAACCGATCCACTGCACCAGCAAGGCCTCAAGCAACAGCACGCGATTGAGGTTGGCCTTGCCGAGGACCTTCTGGCGTTGGGCGAGGATCCAGTCCTGGATGTTCAGCACCTTGTCCTGGGCGCTCTTCTGCGCCAGGTATTGCACGACTTTGCGCATGTCCGGCAGCCCAAGGCCGTTTTCGTCCTGGGTCAGCTGGTAGCGCAGGATCAGGCTCGACCAGTCGCAAAACCAGTCGAACAGCAGCAGCAAGGGAATGTCTTTCCAGGCGCTTTCGGCCAGTTGCGTGGCCGACACTTCCTGCTTGAGCAGTTTTTTCACCCCGTCCACCACCAGCGCACGCTGTTCACGCACGCCCTGGGCCTGGAGCTTGACCGCCGCCAGGGGCGAACCGGCCGCCAGGGTCAGCAACTCGACGCGCTCCGCCTCGCCACAGTCCGGCAACGCCTGGGCCAGCCACTGCAGGCTCATGGCTTCGCTCGGCAACGGGCAGGCCTGCTGCACGCAGCGGCTGCGAATGGTCGGCAGCAGGCGGCTGGACTGGTGGCTGACCAGCAGCAGCACGGTATCGCCGGACGGTTCTTCCAGGCTCTTGAGCAAGGCGTTGGCGGCGTTGATGTTCATCGACTCCACCGGTTCGATCAGCACCACCTTGCGCCCGCCCATCTGCGCGGTCTGCACCACGAAGCTGACCAGATCACGCACCTGGTCGACCTTGATCGCCTTGTCGGCCTCTTCCGGTTCCAGCAGATAGTTGTCCGGGTGGCTGCCGGCCTTGAGCAGCATGCAGGATTTACATTCGCCGCAGGCTTCCAGGCCGTTGGGCCGCTGGCACAACAAGCTGGCCATCAGCCGCTCGGCCAGGGCGCGCTTGCCGATGCCCACCGGGCCGTGGAGCAGGTAGGCGTGGGCGTGCTGGGCACGGCCCGCCAGTTGCTGCCAGAGGCTGTCCTGCCATGGATAGGCTTCAGCCACGGACACGCTCCACAAGCTTCGGCAACAGGGCGTCAATGCACTGCTGAACCTGAGTCAACGGTTGTGCGGCGTCCAACAGGTAGTAACGAGCGGGGTCGGCTTCGGCGCGCTTGAGAAACGCGCCGCGCACAGCTTCAAAAAAGACTCGGGTTTCCAGTTCGAAACGATCGAGGCGACCCCGGGCGGAGGCACGGGCCATGCCGACTTCCACCGGGAGATCGAACACCAGGGTCAGGTCGGGCCGCAAATCGCCCTGGACGAAGGTTTCCAAGGCCGCAATGCGCTCCAGGGACAAGCCACGACCGCCGCCCTGATAGGCATAGGTGGAATCGGTAAACCGGTCACAAATCACCACGGCGCCCCGGGCCAGTGCCGGGCGAATGACTTCGGCCAGGTGCTGGGCGCGGGCGGCGAACACCAGCAACAGCTCGGTGTCGGGGTTCATCTGTTCGTCGCCCGGGGTCAGCAGCACTTCACGGATACGCTCGGCCAGTGGCGTGCCGCCAGGCTCACGGGTCAGCAGCACCTCGATACCTTCGGCGCGCAGGCGCTCGGCCAGGTATTCACGATTGGTGCTCTTGCCGGCGCCTTCCGGGCCTTCCAGGGTAATAAACAAGCCAGTCACAGGCAGTCCTTAGTCAGAGTCATTGCGGGCTTTGCGGTGCGGCGTCATCGGGTGCCGGAGCCGGCTCGGCGGGCGTATCCAGCGGCGCGTCCGCAGGCTTTGCCGCCGGCGCCGGGCTGGAACGGTAATCGGCGCGACGCTTCATCTGGAACTCACGCACTGCTGCGTTATGCGCATCCAGGTTATCCGAGAAAATATGGCTGCCATCGCCTCGGGCAACGAAATACAGGCTGCTGCCCGCCACCGGGTTCAGCGCAGCATGAATCGCCTCCCGCCCGACCATGGCGATCGGCGTCGGCGGCAGGCCGGCGATCACGTAGGTGTTGTAGGGCGTGGCTTCCTTGAGGTGCGCGCGGGTCAACTTGCCGGTGTAGCGCTCGCCGAGGCCGTAGATCACCGTCGGGTCGGTTTGCAGCAGCATGCCGATCTGCATGCGCCGCACGAATACCCCGGCGATCTGGCCGCGCTCTTCCGGCACGCCGGTTTCTTTCTCCACCAGCGAGGCCATGATCAGCGCTTGATAGGGGTCGGTGTACGGCGCATCGGCCGCGCGCTTGCTCCACTCCTGGGCGAGGACATCGTCCAGACGGTTGTAGGATTTTTTCAGCAGTTCGACGTCGCTCATGCCGCGCACGAAGCGGTAGGTGTCCGGGAAGAAGCGCCCTTCAGGGAATACGCCCGGGTGGCCGAGTTTTTCCATCACCTCGCTGTCACTCAGGCCGGACAGGGTCTGCTCGATCTTTTCATGCTTGGCCAGGGCCGCGCGCACCTGGCGGAAGTTCCAGCCTTCCACCAGCGTAATGCTGTACTGCACCACTTCGCCACGCTGCCACAGGCCGATCAGGCCCTCGGCGGTGAGGCCCGGGGTCATGCGGTATTCGCCGCTGTGCAGCGGCTGGCCGTCGAGGTTGAAGCGCCAGTAGAGACGCAACCAGAACGCATCCTTGAGCACGCCGTCATTTTCCAGGCGATTGAAGGTGCCGGTGGGCGTCGCGCCAGCCGGTACGTCCAGCAATTGCTCCTGGGTCAGATTCAAGGGCTGTTCAAGGGCCGAGTTCAGCTTCCAGGCCGAAGCGCCCAGCAGCAAACCCGCCAGGACCAGACCGATCTCCAGCAACAATACAAATTTACGTCTCAAATCAAATACCCAATAGTGCGCGAACAATGCCCTGCAGTTTACGGGTGAGCGGCCCAACCGACCAGCTCATCGCAGCACATCCGCGCACCGGCCAAATGCCATATACGCTGTTGCACACCAAGACTTCATCGGCCTGTTGCAGCTGCTCAAGGCTGATATCGGCCACGCTTGTCGGGATGCCCAACGCCTGCGCCTGGGCCAACAGCTCGGCCCGCATTACGCCGGCGACGCCACAGCGATTCAGATCAGCGGTCAGCAACACGCCGTTACGCACCAGAAACAGGTTGCTGAAGACGCCTTCGATGACTCGACCGGACATATCCAGCATCAAACCTTCGGCGTGTTCGGCATCCTGCCATTCGGCGCGGGCGAACACCTGTTCCAGTCGATTGAGGTGCTTGAGGCCGGCGAGCAACGGTTGCTCGGACAAACGCGTGGTACACGCAAACAGGCGGATGCCTGACGCTGCATGTTCCGGGGGATAAGTGGCAGGTGGACTGCCTTGCAGAATGCGCCGCGCCGGAGCGCCAGCACTGATGCCATAACCGCGCTGGCTGTCGCCACGGGTCAGGATCAACTTGAGTACACCGTCACCGAGGGCGGCGGCGTAGGCCAGCAATTCGCTGCGGATCAGGGGTTGATCCGCAACAATCGCCAACCGCCTGCAACCTTCTTCAAGGCGCTGCAGGTGGCGGTCAAGCAGCACGGGCTGCCCGACCTTGACGGCAATGGTCTCGAACAGCCCATCACCGTATGCCAGGCCACGGTCTTTCAGGGGCACTGCGCCCGCCGGCTGACCGTCGACCCAGCTCTCCATCACTCGGCGAACCGGCGGAACACCAGGGAACCGTTGGTACCACCAAAACCGAACGAGTTGGACAGCACCACGTCGATCGGCATCTTCTGCGGCTCGTGAGGCACGAAGTTCAGGTCGCAGCCCTCATCCGGTTCATCGAGGTTGATGGTCGGCGGAGCGACCTGATCCTTGATGGCCAGCACGCTGAAGATTGCCTCGACCGCGCCCGCCGCACCCAACAGGTGACCGGTCATGGACTTGGTGGAACTGACCGCCAGCTTGTAGGCATGCTCGCCGAATACCGACTTGATGGCCTCGGCTTCCGCCAGGTCGCCGGTCGGGGTCGAAGTGCCATGGGCATTGATGTACTGCACCTGGTCAACGTTGACCTTGGCATCACGCAACGCATTGGTGATGCAGCGTGCAGCACCCGCGCCGTCCGACGGAGGCGAGGTCATGTGGTACGCATCACCGCTCATGCCGAAACCAATCAGCTCGGCGTAGATAGTGGCGCCACGGGCCTTCGCGTGCTCCAGCTCTTCGAGTACCAGCGCACCGGCACCGTCGGCCAGAACAAAACCGTCGCGGCCCTTGTCCCACGGACGGCTGGCACGGGTCGGCTCGTCATTGCGGGTCGACAACGCACGGGACGCGCCGAAGCCGCCCATGCCCAAACCGCAGGCGGCCATCTCGGCACCGCCGGCGATCATCACGTCGGCCTCGTCATAGGCGATATTGCGCGCCGCCATGCCGATGCAGTGAGTGCCCGTGGTGCACGCCGTGGAAATGGCGTAGTTAGGCCCCTGGGCACCCAAGTGGATGGACAGGAAACCGGAAATCATATTGATGATCGAGCCAGGCACGAAGAACGGTGAAATTCTGCGAGGGCCGGACTCATGCAGGGTGCGGCTGGTTTCTTCGATATTGGTCAGACCGCCAATACCCGAACCCATGGCCACGCCGATGCGCTCACGGTTGGCGTCGGTGACTTCCAGGCCGGCATTACGCACCGCCTGAAATCCGGCTGCCAGGCCGTATTGAATGAACAGGTCGAGTTTGCGGGACTCTTTGACCGAGAGATATTCCTCGACATTGAAGTCCTTTACCGAGCCGCCAAAACGGGTGGAATAGGCAGAAAGGTCCGTGTGTTCGATCAGACCAATACCACTGCGGCCAGCCAGAATGCCCTGCCAACTGCTCGGCACATCCGTACCCAGTGGCGACAACATACCCATACCGGTGACTACGACGCGTCTACGCGACACAGCACTCTCCTTTTTCTAATGACGACACTTTGCATCAGGCTTAAAGGAAAAAACCGCACGCCATAGGGCAGTGCGGTTTTTCCATCACAGCAAGCGACGATTACAAACTATTACGCCTGGTGGCTAGTAACGTAGTCGATAGCAGCTTGAACGGTAGTGATTTTTTCAGCTTCTTCGTCCGGGATTTCGGTCTCGAATTCCTCTTCCAGAGCCATCACCAGCTCAACGGTGTCAAGGGAGTCGGCACCCAGGTCTTCAACGAAGGAAGCGCTGTTGGTCACTTCTTCTTCTTTAACGCCCAGTTGCTCGGCAACGATTTTCTTGACGCGCTCTTCGATGGTGCTCATACCTTGTTTTCACTCCTAATGGACAAATTCAGGCAGCTGGCCAGTGGGTAAGTGTATAGAAAGACTTTTCAGCTTTTCAACTGAAAGCTTCACCCTCGTACCCTATTGGCCATCTGCCTATAAATAGATTGCAGCTTTATAACGGATTTTAGACAGCTCGTATGACATTTTTTTGAAGCGATCCGTCACAATTTAACTCATGTACATCCCGCCGTTCACCGGGATTGTAGCCCCAGTCACGTATGCCGCACCGTCGGATGCCAGGAAAGCGACCACATTCGCGATCTCTTGAGCCTGGCCCAGACGGCCCAGCGGAATCTGCGTCAGCAACGCTTCACGCTGCGCTTCAGGCAATTCGCGGGTCATATCGGTGTCGATGAACCCTGGGGCCACCGAGTTGACCGTAATCGACCGCGAGCCTACTTCACGCGCCAATGCACGGCTGAAACCTTCCAGACCGGCCTTGGCGGCTGCGTAGTTTACTTGGCCTGCGTTGCCCATGGCACCCACAACAGAGCCAATATTGATAATTCGACCCCAACGAGCCTTGGTCATGCCGCGCAAAACACCCTTGGACAGGCGAAACAGACTGTTCAGGTTGGTATCAACGACGTCATGCCACTCGTCGTCTTTCATACGCATCATCAGGTTATCGCGAGTAATACCGGCATTGTTCACCAGAATAGCCGGTGCACCGAATTGCGCCGTGATTTCAGCCAATACGGCCGCCACGGACTCATCGCTGGTCACGTTAAGCTCAAGACCGGTGCCATGGACGCCGTTTTCCTTCAGCGTCGCGGCAATACGTTCAGCGCCGGCGGCGGAGGTTGCGGTACCGATGACCACAGCGCCCAGACGGCCCAGCTCCAGGGCGATCGCCTGGCCAATGCCACGGCTTGCGCCGGTGACCAGTGCAACTTTACCTTGCAGACTCATGCAGGCTTCTCCTAGGTTCGGAAATTAACGTCAGGCCAGGGCTGCGCGAGCGGCAGCGAAGGCATCCGGGGTATTGAGGTTGGAAGTCGACACGCCTTCGGCGCAACGCTTGTTCAGGCCGGCGAGGACTTTGCCCGGGCCGCACTCTACCAATTGGGTGGCGCCGTTGGCGGCCAGGGTCTGCACCGACTCAACCCAGCGAACCGGCTTGTACAGCTGTTCCAGCAGATCGCGCTTGAGGGTTTCCAGGTCAGAGGCCACGGCGGCACTGACGTTCTGCACCAACGGAATCTGCGGCGCCTGCCAGTTGATCGCAGCGATCGACTCGGCGAAACGCTCGGCCGCCGGGCGCATCAGTTCGCAGTGGGACGGCACGCTGACCGGCAACGGCAACGCACGCTTGGCGCCACGGGCCTTGCAGCCTTCGATGGCGCGCTCTACCGCCGCCTTGGCGCCGGCGATCACCACCTGGCCAGGGGAGTTGAAGTTCACGGCGCTGACCACTTCGCCCTGGGCCGCTTCGGCGCAGGCGGCAATCACGTCAGCATCTTCCAGGCCGAGAATGGCAGCCATGCCGCCCTGCCCGGCAGGAACCGCTTCCTGCATCAACTGGCCACGACGCTCCACCAGCTTGACCGCTTCACCGAGGGTCAGGCTGCCAGCGGCCACCAGGGCGCTGTATTCGCCCAGGCTATGACCGGCAACGTAGGCCGGACGTGCGCCGCCTTCAGACAGCCACAGACGCCACAGGGCGATGGAGGCGGTGAGGATGGAGGGTTGGGTCTTGTCGGTTTGATTGAGCAGCTCTTCCGGCCCTTGCTGGGTCAGTGCCCACAGGTCGTAACCCAAGGCATCGGAGGCTTCCTTGAAAGTGTCCAGGACCAACTGATGTTCCGCGCCCAGCTCGGCCAACATGCCGAGGGACTGCGAACCCTGCCCTGGAAAGACGAATGCGAGGGATGTAGACATGTAACAAGCCCCTAATGATCTGGTCGTCGGAAATTGGCGCCCCACACGTGGGAGCGCAAGAAACTGACAGATTGGATGGTCAATTGAACTGGCCGGTCACATTTAAGCATTTCCGGCCCGATTCGCCTAAGGCAACAGATCCTCAAGGCGGCCGTGCAAGCGTTGCGGCAGGTTTTCCTGGATCTCGATCAAGGCGCGCTGGATGGCACTTTGAAAACCCTGCACCCCCGCCGAACCATGACTTTTCACCACGATGCCCTGCAACCCCAGGAAACTCGCACCATTGTGCCGCGCCGGAGCCAGGTCAGCCTGCAAGCGCCGCATCAAGGGCAGCGCCAGGGCGCCCACCAGGCGTGACGCCAGGTTGCGCTTGAACAAGGCCTCGATGCGCGCAGCAATCATCGTCGCCAGGCCCTCGCTGGACTTGAGCAGGATATTGCCGACAAACCCGTCGCACACCACCACGTCGGCTTCGCCGCGGTACAGACCGTCACCCTCGACAAAGCCGATGTAGTTCAAGCCTCGCGCGCTTTGCAACAGCGTCGCCGCGAGCTTGACCTGCTGGTTGCCCTTGATGTCTTCGGTGCCGATATTCAGCAGCGCCACCCGAGGCCGGGCCACGCCCAGCGCTTCGGCCGCCACCGAGCCCATCAGGGCAAAGTGCAGCAGATGCTCGGCACTGCAATCGACGTTCGCCCCCAGGTCCAGCAACTGGCAATAGCCCTGCTGGGTCGGAATAGCCGCAACCATCGCCGGCCGGTCAATGCCCGGCAGGGTTTTCAGCACATGCCGGGACAACGCCATCAACGCCCCGGTATTGCCGGCACTGACACAGGCCTGGGCCTTGCCGTCGCGTACCAGCTCAAGCGCCACCCGCATCGAAGAATCAGGCTTGCCGCGCAAGGCCTGCGCAGGCTTTTCATCCATGGTGATGGTTTCGCTGGCCGGTGTAATAGTCAGGCGCGCGCGATCCACCGCCGGATGGCTGGCAATCAGTTCTTCAAGTAAGGAGGGTTGACCGACGAGGGTCAGGTGCAGCGAGGGCGTGGCAGACAGGCAAGCAATGCAGGCCTGAACAATGCTGCGGGGACCGAAGTCCCCGCCCATTGCGTCAATCGCGATGACTTGAGCAGACAAGTGATTACTCGTCAGCGCCCTTGTCGATCACTTTACGGCCACGGTATACGCCTTCTGGCGATACGTGGTGACGCAGGTGAACTTCACCGGTGGTTTTTTCTACAGACAGAGTGCTTGCCGTCAGGGCGTCGTGCGAACGACGCATGTCACGGGCAGAGCGGGATTTTTTGTTCTGCTGAACAGCCATAATTGATTAACTCCTAAACGTTTGGGTCACGCTTTAACTGCGCCAATACACTGAACGGGTTGGACCGCGTTACCTCGTCCTCGCTCGGTTCGGGCTCATCGAGACCCGCCGGCTGCTGGCATTCTTCCGGATGATGAGCAGGCACAATGGGCAAGGCGAGCAAAAGCTCCTCCTCGATCAGTGACTGCAGATCCAAAGGATCTTCGCCCAGTTCCAGCACGTCATAACCTTTCGGCAACGACTGGGTATTCGCACCCTCTTTCACCACAGCATAACTGCATTCGCTGTGGATCGGCAGGGTGACCAGCTCAAGACAACGCTGGCAAACCATTTTGACTTCGGTGTCGATAAAGCTGTGGATTACCACAGACTTACGTTCATCTCGTTCAAAAACGAATTTAGCCTGCACCGTACCGACAGTGTCGGAAAGCGGGTCGCAGAGTCTCTCCAAATCGGCCAGGAGCAGCTCACCTTGAAGGGTGGTGCCACGATCAGCCAATTTGCGCGGGTCAACGTGAGGTGGAATCGGGTCATTCAACATAGGCGCAGCATTATAGGGATGCACCCGGCCATGTCAAAGGAAATTCAGCCCTGTCCGTCACCGGGCCTCCCCGCTAGAATCCGCGACTGCCTTGAGGAGACGCCCATGCTGCCTTTATTACTCGCTTCCAGCTCGGTTTATCGCCGGGAATTGTTGAAACGCCTGCACCTGCCGTTCATCTGCAGCTCGCCGGATATCGACGAAAGCCACCGCCGGGACGAGTCCGCTGTGGAGCTGGTCAAGCGCCTGGCCGAGGAAAAGGCCCGCGCCCTGGCTGAGAGCCATCCGGGCCACCTGATCATCGGCTCGGACCAGGTCGCCGCGCTCGACGGCCAGATCATCGGCAAGCCCCACACTTTCGAGAAGGCCCGTGAGCAACTGCTGGCGGCCAGTGGCAAGCGCGTCAGCTTCCTGACCGGCCTGGCTGTACTGAACAGCGCCACCGGCCATTGCCAGGTCGACTGCATCCCCTTCACCGTACACATGCGCACGCTGGACGCCGCACGCATCGAACGCTACCTGCGCATCGAGCAGCCCTACGACTGCGCTGGCAGCTTCAAGGCCGAAGGCCTGGGGGTGAGCCTGTTTCAAAGCACCGAAGGTCCAGACGCCACCAGCCTGGTCGGACTGCCGCTGATCCGACTGGTGGACATGCTACTGGCCGAAGGCGTACAGATTCCCTGAGAACACCACAAACGAATGTGGGAGCTGGCTTGCCTGCGATGCAGACACCTCGGTACATCAGTTGCACCGAGGTGATGCTATCGCAGGCAAGCCAGCTCCCACACTTTGAGCCTTGTCGCGCTCAAGATCTCAGCGCAGGGTCGGACCCTGAAAGCCCATCCACATCGCCAACTGCTCAGCCACACTGGCACCCAGCTTCTTGGAGAAACGATCAAACGGCGATTCCTGAACAGTGAAGTCCACCAGTTCTTTCTCGCCAATCACGTCCCGCGCCACCGAACTGGCACTGCCCAGGCCATCGATCAAGCCCAATGGCAGCGCTTGCTCGCCAGACCAGACCAGACCGGAGAACAGCTCCGGATGCTCCTTATCCTTGAGCCGGTCACCGCGCCCCTGCTTCACACTGGCGATGAATTGCCGATGAGTGGTATCCAGCACACCCTGCCAGAACTGGGTTTCATCCGCCTTTTGCGGCTGGAACGGGTCCAGGAACGACTTGTGCTCACCCGACGTGTAGGTACGACGCTCAACCCCGAGCTTCTCCATGGCGCCGACAAAGCCATAACCGGCCGCCGTCACACCAATCGAACCCACCAGACTGGCCTTGTCGGCATAGATCTGGTCGGCAGCACTGGCGATGTAGTAGGCACCCGAGGCACCCAGGTCGGAAATCACTGCATACAGCTTGATGTCCGGGTGCAAGGCGCGCAGGCGACGAATCTCGTCATACACATAACCCGACTGCACCGGACTGCCGCCCGGGCTGTTGATGCGCAGGATCACAGCCTTGACCTTGGAGTCCTCGAAGGCCGCCCGCAGGCTGCTGACGATGTTGTCTGCACTGGCAGACTCCTTGTCGGCAATCACTCCGCGCACTTCGATCAACGCCGTGTAATGACCGCTTCGGGTGGCGCTCTTCTCCATGTCCATCAGCGGACTGAACAGCACCAGCATGCCCAACAGATAAATAAAGGTCAGAAGCTTGAAAAAGATCCCCCAACGCCGGGAGCGGCGCTGCTCCTGAACACTGGCCAGCAAGGTCTTCTCCAGCAACTTCCAGCTTCTGTCATCGCCATTGTTATCGGCATTGGCCTTCTCAGGCGCTTTCCACTCATCGGTCATGCCATCTACCCCAGCAAAGACTTAATGGGCCCGGCTGAGCCAGGCCTGCAATTCAGAAAAACGGTCAATTGTCAGGCGCGGCTCGTAGGCCTGCAACGCCTGGGCAGATTGGGCGCCGTAGCTGACCGCCACGGAGTCCATGCCAGCATTACGCGCCATCATCAGGTCGAACGACGCATCACCCACCATCAACGCCTGCCGAGGCGACACGCCACATTGAGCGAGGATCTGCTCGAGCATCAGAGGGTGGGGCTTGCTGGCGGTTTCGTCCGCCGCACGGGTGGCGTCGAAATAATCTTCCCAGCCATGAGCCTTGAGCACCCGGTCCAGGCCGCGACGGGCCTTGCCGGTCGCGACCGCAAGGTGATAACCGTCGGCGCGAAATGCTTCCATGGCCTGCGCCACGCCTTCAAACAGCGGCGAAGGCTGGGCGTCGAGCGCCATGTAGTGATCGGCGTAGTGCTGACGAAACGCTATCAGCTCGTCATCACCAATCTCCGGGTACAGGGTGCGGATCGCTTCCGGCAGGCCCAGACCAATAATGCCCTTGACCGCCAGGTCGTCGCACAATGCATAACCGGAACGGGTCGACGCCGCGTGCATCGACTCGACAATCCGACCAATGGAATTACACAGCGTGCCATCCCAGTCAAAGATCAACAGCTTGTAGTCAGGGTGCGACACTCAGGCGCTCCACGGTCTTGGCCCACATTTCATCGACAGGCGCTTGCAGCTTCAATTCGCCACCATCGGGCAGCGGCACGGTCAGCATGTAGGCGTGCAGGAACAGGCGTTTGCCACCCAGGTCGCGGATTTCCTTGGAGAAATCTTCATCGCCGTATTTGGTATCGCCGGCAATGCAGTGCCCCGCATGCAGGGTGTGCACACGAATCTGGTGGGTACGGCCAGTGACCGGCTTGGCCTCGACCATGGTGGCAAAGTCACCAAAGCGGCGCAGCACCTTGAACAGGGTCAGCGCCTCCTTGCCCTCCTCGTCCACCTCGACCATGCGCTCGCCGGAACGCAGGTTGCTCTTCTGCAACGGCGCGCGCACGCTCTTGATCGAGGTGGCCCAGTTGCCACGCACCAGCGCCATGTAGCGCTTGTCCACGCCATCACCGCGCAGGGCGGCATGCAGGTGGCGCAACATGCTACGTTTCTTGGCGATCATCAACAGGCCGGAGGTGTCACGGTCCAGACGGTGGACCAGCTCCAGCTCCTTGGCATCCGGGCGCAACTGACGAAAGGCTTCGATCACCCCGTAGTTGAGGCCACTGCCACCGTGGACCGCGATGCCACACGGCTTGTTGATCACGATCAGTGCCTTGTCTTCGAAGACAATCGACGCTTCAAGGCGCTGCAACAGGCCCTGGGCCAGTGGGACCGGTTCGTCACGCTCAGGCACCCGCACCGGCGGCACGCGGACGATATCGCCCGCCTGCAGCTTGTACTCGGGCTTGATCCGGCCCTTGTTCACGCGCACTTCGCCTTTACGCAAAATGCGGTAAATCAAGGTCTTGGGCACGCCTTTGAGCCTGGCAAGAAGAAAGTTGTCGATGCGTTGGCCGGCATATTCCGGCGAGACCTCGAGCATCTGGACGCTGGGGGTCTGGGGGGCGGTAGTCGTCATGGCGGCGATGATAACAATTTTTTATGGAATTGAAGCACTTAATCATTGCTGCTATAGTCGCGAACGCCGCCAAAAGCGGCCTGGACAGAGGACTAGCGGCAAACTGCCGGCCCTGACCATCGCAATTCATCAGGACGCGAGGCCGTCCTACGGGGCTTTCGCCACCCTGGAAGGCTCGAGATTGTAACAAGCGCAGGTGACATGAGGCCTGAAGCGAGTGCAAAAAGCAGAGTGATTACTCGCCTTTTGCGCCGATATTTACGGCCAGTTCACAAAGTGCAGTCAGTCTGGAGCCAGACCACGGCGAATGCTTCGGAAACAACGCCTGTTACGAGCTGAGTGAGAGCACAATCGCCCACACCCGGTCTTGTTTAGCCATGAGCGTGGACTCCCCATTGGAGAACACGGTAAATGCCAACCCGCTGCGGATTCTGCGCGCGGCAGCACCCGAATTATCAGGGATACGTGTAGGGTGGAGATGCACAACCGTCGGACTGTGTAGCACTAGGCTTATATTTAGACGCTTCATCTCGTCCACAGTCGCCGGTTGATTCCTCCTCCTGACTGAGTGCTTAAGTCACCACAGCAAGCAGGAAGCGTACGTCGCGATACCGCCCATTTTGGCGGGTATTGCTGGACACTGGAGTGGCCAACCACTCTTGACGCACCTGACACCGACCGTGAGAAGTCGTGTGTGCCGAACGCCGTTTCCGGCAGCCCGGAAACCGACGGTACAACATGAAAAGAATGCTGATTAACGCAACTCAACCCGAAGAGTTGCGTGTTGCACTGGTAGACGGCCAACGCCTCTACGACCTGGACATCGAGTCCGGTGCACGCGAGCAAAAGAAGGCCAACATCTATAAAGGCCGGATTACTCGCATCGAACCAAGCCTTGAGGCTGCCTTTGTCGATTTCGGCTCCGAGCGCCATGGCTTCCTGCCCCTCAAAGAAATCTCCCGCGAATACTTCAAGAAATCCCCTGAAGGCCGCGTGAACATCAAGGACGTCCTGAGCGAAGGCCAGGAAGTCATCGTTCAGGTAGAAAAAGAAGAACGTGGCAACAAGGGCGCCGCCCTGACCACCTTCATCAGCCTGGCTGGCCGCTATCTGGTCCTGATGCCGAACAATCCGCGTGCCGGCGGTATCTCCCGTCGCATCGAAGGCGAAGAGCGCAACGAACTGCGTGAAGCGCTGAACGGCTTGATCGCTCCGGCCGACATGGGCCTGATCGTGCGCACTGCCGGCCTGGGCCGCAGCAGCGAAGAAATGCAGTGGGACCTCGACTACCTGCTGCAGCTGTGGACCGCTATCAAGGAAGCGTCCCTGGATCGTTCCGCGCCATTCCTGATCTACCAGGAAAGCAACGTGATCATCCGCGCCATCCGCGATTACCTGCGCCAGGACATCGGCGAAGTGCTGATCGACAGCGTCGAAGCCCAGGACGAAGCCCTGACCTTCATCCGCCAGGTGATGCCGCAGTACGCCAGCAAGATCAAGCTGTACGAAGACAGCGTTCCGCTGTTCAACCGTTTCCAGATCGAAAGCCAGATCGAAACCGCTTTCCAGCGCGTCGTCGAACTGCCTTCCGGCGGCTCCATCGTGATCGACCCGACCGAAGCCCTGGTGTCCATCGACATCAACTCGGCGCGTGCCACCAAGGGTAGCGACATCGAAGAAACCGCCCTGCAGACCAACCTGGAAGCGGCTGAAGAAATCGCCCGCCAGCTGCGCCTGCGTGACATCGGCGGCCTGATCGTGATCGACTTCATCGACATGACCCCAGCCAAGAACCAGCGCGCCGTGGAAGAGAAAGTCCGCGAATGCCTGGAAGCTGACCGTGCCCGTGTACAGGTCGGCCGCATCTCGCGCTTCGGCCTGCTGGAAATGTCCCGTCAGCGCCTGCGTCCATCCCTGGGTGAAAGCAGCGGCATCGTCTGCCCGCGTTGCAACGGCACCGGCATCATCCGTGACGTTGAATCGCTGTCGCTGGCGATCCTGCGCCTGATCGAAGAAGAAGCCCTGAAAGACCGCACTGCCGAAGTGCGCGCCCAGGTGCCGATCCCGGTCGCTGCGTTCCTGCTCAACGAAAAACGCAACTCGATCACCAAGATCGAACTGCGCACCCGTGCCCGCATCGTCATCCTGCCGAACGATCACCTCGAGACGCCGCACTTCGAAGTGCAGCGCCTGCGTGATGACAGCCCGGAAGCCCACGTCAACCAGTCCAGCTACGAAATCGCTGCTGCCGCTGCCGAAGTGGAAGAAGTCCAGCCAGCCGCTGCGACCCGCACCCTGGTTCGCCAGGAAGCCGCCGTCAAGACCGCGCCAGCCCGTGCCAACGCACCGGTTCCTGTCGAGGCTGCCGCGCCGGTTGCCGCACCAGCTGCCCTGCCTGAGCCAAGCCTGTTCAAGGGCCTGGTGAAGTCGCTGGTCAGCCTGTTCGCCACCAAGGAAGAGCCGGTGGCTCCAGTTGTGGTCGAGAAGCCTGTGACTGAACGCCCTGCACGCAATGAAGAGCGTCGCAACGGTCGCCAGCAGAGCCGCAATCGCAACGGTCGCCGTGACGAAGAGCGCAAGCCTCGTGAAGAACGTGCACCCCGCGAAGAACGCGCCCCACGTGAAGAGCGCCAACCGCGCGAAGCCCGTGAAGAAACACCAACCGTGGCCCGTGAAGAGCGTGCACCACGCGAAGAACGTGCACCGCGTGCTCCACGCGCTCCACGTGAAGACCGCAAGCCACGTGGCGAGCGTGAAGAACGCGTGCGTGAACTGCGCGAGCCGTTGGATGCCGCTCCAGCCGTAGCCGCTGCTGCTGCCACCGCTGCCACTGCTGAAGAGCGTCCAGCTCGTCAGCCGCGTGAAGAACGTGCGCCACGCCCTCCTCGTGAAGAGCGTCAACCACGTGCCGAGCAAGCGGCTCCAGCCGGTGAAGAAGAAGAGCTGCTGTCCAACGAAGACCAGCAACAGGAAGACGGCCAGGACAACGCCGAAGGCGATCGTCCACGCCGCCGCTCCCGTGGCCAGCGTCGTCGCAGCAACCGTCGTGAGCGTCAACGTGATGCCAACGGCAACGAAATCGAAGGCTCGGAAGAGACCGGCGAAGCCAACGCAGCCGCTACCGGCGAACCGACTGGCGCCGAACTGGCTGCCGGCCTGGCCGTTACCGCTGCTGTTGCCAGCTCGGTCATCAGCGCACCTGCTGAAGCCCAGGCCAACGAGCAAGCTGAAGCAGCCACCGCTGCCATCCAGGAAAACACTGTTGTAGAGACGCCAGCCGTCGAAGCGCCAGTGGTTGAAGCAACGACCCCGGTCGAAGCCCCGGTTGTTCCGGAAGTGGAAGTAGCGCCGGCTCGTCACGTTCGTGAAGTTCGCGAAGTTCGCGAAGTTCGCGAGCCTCAGCCTGAAGCTGAAGTGGTTGCCGAGCCTGCCGCTGTTGTTGAACAACAGCCCGTGGTTGAAGCCGCCGTTGAAGCACCGGTTGCCGAGCCAACCCCTGAAGTGCGTGAAGTTCGCGAAGAACAGACTGCCTTCCAGTGGACTGCCGAACCTGCCCCAGTGGTCGAAGCGGTTGAAGCACCAGCGCCTGCTCCAGTGGTCGAAGAAGCTCCGGCACCAGTCGCTGAAGTGGTTGTCGCCCCTGAACCTGTTGCCGTTGTTGCCGAGCCTGCGCCAGTGATTGAAGCGCCAGTGGTTGCCGAAGTGGCAGCCCCGGTGGTTGAAGCCGCTCCGGCCAGCGCCCTGACCGAAAATGGCCGTGCGCCGAACGACCCACGCGAAGTGCGTCGTCGTCGCAAGGAAGCTGAAGCGGCCGCCGCTGCTGCCAAGGCCGCTGCCGAAGCTGCTCCAGCCGTCGCTGAAGTTGCCCAAGCAACCCCTGCTCCGGTCACCGAAGCCGTGGTTGAGCACACTGCCCCTGCCATCGACGAGAACGTACGTTCCGTCGAGGAAGTGGTAGAGCACCACCCTAAGGCCCTGGAAGAAGAGCACGAGCCTAAACCCCTCGTCTGATTCCATCGGCCACTAAAAAGCCCCGCCTGAGTGATCAGGCGGGGCTTTTTTATGCCCGTTACATCAGTTAGCGGTAGTCCAACAACCCTGGCACATCGACGTCCCACAACACACCGGGATCATCGACTACGACTTCCTGCACCGAAGCCTTGGCAAATAACGGTTTTGCCCCGCGGTCTCCGGTCAGCGCGATCAAGGCCGGGCCGAATGAACGGCCAAACCCCACGGGGTGCCCGTACTGACCTGCATGCACCGGGGCGCTGATACCGTCTTCCTCCAGACCTGCCATCACTTGCTCGATACTTGCCGGCAGGATAAACGGCATATCCCCCAACACCACCAGCCAACCAGCCGACGGCCCACTGGCCGCCACCGCTGCGGCGATGCTGTCACCCATGCCCGGCGAGCGCAAAAGCAATACTTCGCAACCGTGCACCTTAGCCAACCGAATCACTTCGGTGCGATCCGGTGACGTCACCAGCCAACGTCTCGTAGCCACAGGCGGCAGATTCACCAATACCTGCTCGATCACCGGCCGCGTGATGCCATCCCGGCCCACGCAGGGCGCCAGCAACTTGTCCTGATCGGCACCCGCCTCGGCCCGAAAACGACTGCCCTGCCCCGCCGCCAGGATGATTACGGCGATGCCCGTCAACTGACCGCTGCCTGCAACGGCTTTTTCTGCAGCAGATCGATCCCGTTCTTGATGGCGACGATTTCCGCCATCAACGACAAGGCGATTTCCGCCGGCGTATGGCTGCCGATATGCAGGCCAATCGGCCCATGCAGCCGCGCAATGGCGTCCGCACTGAGCCCCAGTGCCGCGAGGTTTTCCCGGCGCTTCTGGCTGTTGACCCGCGAACCCAGCGCGCCTATGTAGAACGCCCGGGAATTGAGGGCCGTCAGCAACGCCATGTCATCCAGGCGCGGGTCATGGGTGAGCGCGACAATGGCGGTGCGTTCATCGGTCTGGATATTCAACACCGCTTCATCCGGCATACCCGGCACAAAGCGCCCGTGCTGCTCCTCCCAGCCATAAACAAACTCCTGGCGCGGGTCGCAGATCAGCACTTCGAAATCCAGCAACCGAGCCATTTCCGCCACATAACGTGACAGCTGGCCCGCGCCGATCAGCAGAAGGCGCCAGCGCGGACCGTAAATCGCGCGCAAACGCTCGCCGTTGAAGCTGACCACATCGGTCTTGCTCGCACCGCTCAACACCACCTCGCCTGTGGCCAGGTCCAACTCACGGGCGACAATCTCGTGGGCCTCACAGCGCGCCAGCAGTTCAGCTACCCAACCCGGATCACTCACCCGCTCTTCGGTGAGACGCAAGGTGCCGCCACACGGCAGGCCAAAACGCGCCGCTTCGTCCCGGGTGACACCGTAGGTGACCAGCTGCACCGGCGGCCCGTCGTCAGGCAGCCGACCGTCCTGCAACCGGGCGATCAAGTCGTCCTCGATGCAGCCGCCGGACACCGAGCCAATCACCACCCCGTCGCCGCGCAAGGCCAGCATCGCCCCCGGCGGACGCGGGGCGCTGCCCCAGGTCTGGACCACGCTGTACAGCACCACTCGCTGCCCGGCGAGGCGCCATTCCAGCACGCTGCGTAATACATTCAGATCAACACTGTCCATCAGGCTTTCGCCTCCCGCCAACCTTGCAACTGATTTTGATAAACAGCATCTATGGGTTGATCAAAAATATCGGTAGTCAGCTAAGTTAACTCACCGGCAATAAAAAAGCCCTGCAATGCAGGGCTTGGTGCGTCAAAAAACAAGCTTAGTTCAATAGCGATTCGGCTCCATTTCCAGCACCACCTTGAAGCGTTTTTCGATGTCCTGCTGGATACGCAGCGCGAGCCCGGCAATGTCCTGGCCGCTGGCCGCGCCGTAGTTCACCAATACCAGTGCCTGCAAGCGATGCACGCCGGCATCGCCATCGCGAAAGCCTTTCCAGCCGGCCTTGTCGATCAGCCAGCCGGCGGCCAGTTTCATCTGCCCGTCGGCCTGGGGGTAAGCCACCAGGTCCGGGTATTGACGCTGCAACTCGGCAGCCAGTGCCTGGGACACCAGCGGGTTCTTGAAGAAACTCCCCGCATTGCCGAGCACCGCCGGGTCGGGCAGTTTCTCGCTACGAATGCTGCAAATCGCGCGGCTGACATCGCTGGGCGTGGCCTGCGCGATGCCTTGCTCGGTCAGGCGCTGTCGCACCGGCCCGTATTCAAGTTTCAGATGCACGGCGCGGCTCAGGGCAAAACGCACCCGCAGGATCAGCCAGCGCCCCACTTCGTGCTTGAACAGGCTGTCGCGGTAGGCAAAGTTGCACTCGGCCAGGCTGAAATCCCGCAGTTCGCCGGTCTGGCGATCAAGGGCGGTCAGGCCGCTGAATACATCCTTGATCTCTACACCGTAGGCGCCGATGTTCTGCATCGGTGCGGCGCCGACCGTGCCGGGAATCAGGCTGAGGTTTTCCAGGCCGGAAAAGCCCTGGGCCAGGGTCCACAGCACAAACGGATGCCAGGCTTCGCCCGCTTCGGCCTCAACCACGACCTGCACGCCATCGTCGTGCAACACCCGGATGCCCTGGCTGGCCATGCGCAGCACCAGTGCGTCAATATCCTGGGTCAACAGCAAGTTGCTGCCACCGCCAATCACCAGCAACGGCAGTTGTTGCTCGGCGGCACAGGCCAGGGCCTCACGCACGTCGGCGTCATTGTGGGCCTCGGCAAACAGCCGGGCACGCACGTCGATGCCAAAGCTGTTGAACGGCTTGAGCGAAACCTGTGCCCGTACCTGCAAAGTCATAACCGGCCCTTCAATTCAATCACCAACAGGTCACAGGCGCGCTCGATCAGGTCGAGGACAGTTTCAAAGCCCTGGTCACCTTCGTAGTACGGGTCCGGCACTTCATCCACCACCGAGTCGTAGCGGCGCAGGAACAGGTCCAGGTCCGCCTTGCCTTGAGCCGGCTGCATGGCCTTGAGGTTGCGCAGGTTGCTCTGGTCCATGGCGAGGATCAGGTCGTAGCGGGAAAAGTCGGCACGCGACACCTGTTGTGCACGCTGGGCCGACAGGTCGTAGCCGCGTTGCAGCGCTGCACGCTGGCTGCGCTTGTCCGGTGGGTTGCCGACGTGCCAATCACCGGTACCGGCAGAGGCCACTTCAACCTGATCGGCCAGGCCGGCTTCGCGCAATTTGTGGCGCAGAACGCCTTCTGCCGTGGGCGAACGGCAGATGTTGCCCAGGCAGACGAACAGAACCTGCATCAGGCCCCCAGCAGGCGACGGACGCGCTCGAGGTCTTCAGGGGTGTCGACGCCCGCCGGCGGCGCTTCCAGGGCATCGCCCACATGAATGCGCACGCCGTGCCACAGGGCACGCAGTTGTTCCAGGGATTCGGTATTTTCCAGCCAGCACGGGCCCCAGCTCACGAAGTCGTGCAGGAAACCGGCGCGGTAGGCGTAGATGCCGATGTGGCGACGGTAAGGCACGCCAGCCGGCAGCACGTCAGGCTGTTTGGCGAACGCATCCCGCGCCCACGGCAAGGTGGAGCGGCTGAAGGTCAGCGCCAGGCCATTGATGTCGCTGACCACTTTCACCACGTTGGGGTTGAACAGGGTCTCGATGTCTTCAATCGGCTCGGCCAGGGTCGCCATGCGCGCTTCGCCATGGGCTGCCAGGTTGGCCGCCACCTGATCGATCACTCTGGGCGGAATCAACGGCTCGTCACCTTGCACGTTGACCACGATGGCGTCCGCCGCCAGGCCCAGCTTGGTGGCCACTTCGGCCAGGCGGTCGGTACCGGAGTTGTGGTCTTCACGGGTCAGCACCGCTTCGGCACCAAAGCCTTTGCAGGCCTCGATGATGCGCGGATCGTCGGTGGCCACCACTACCCTTTCGGCGCTGCTTTTGCAGGCCTGTTCCCACACCAGCTGGATCATCGGCTTGTTGCCGATCAGTTGCAGCGGCTTGCCGGGCAGGCGGGTGGAGGCGTAGCGGGACGGGATGACAACGGTGAAGGCGGTGGTCATTTATCCAGGCGCTCGTCGGTGGTCAGGGTGCGGGCTTCGCTTTCGAGCATTACCGGAATGCCATCACGAATCGGGTACGCCAGGCCGGCGCCCTTGCTGATCAGCTCGGTTTTGTCGGCGCTGAGCTTGAGCGGCCCCTTGCAGATCGGGCAAGCGAGGATATCGAGCAGTTTGGTGTCCATGAGTATGTCCTGGAGAGCAGCGTTTTAAGGCAAAAGGCGAGCGGGCAGCAAGCGCATCAACTGCGTGTCGAACCAGGCGATAAACGCCGGTGACGGTGCCGCGTCCACCGCAAGGTACCACCAGTCGGGCCTGGCAAAGGCGCGGCACTTCACCGCGTCCTTTTCAGTCATGACCAACGGCAGTGCCGGTGTGAAATTCAAGACCTCGGCGCTGTACGGCGCGTGGTCGGCAAAAGCATGGGGTATTGGGCGCCAGTGTAGCGTTTCAAGGGTGTTGAAGAAACGTTGCGGGTTGCCGATGCCGGCCACCGCATGTACCTGCTGCCCCACCGGGAAGTGTTCGACGGGTTTACGCTCGCCGGTATGCAGGTTGACCAGCGCGGCAGGCAACAGACGGAAGGCATAGCCGTCGTCACGGTCAGAACCTGCGCCGTTGTAAAGCAGCGCATCGACGCTCTGCAAACGCTCGACCGGCTCACGCAACGGCCCCGCCGGCAGGCAGCGACGGTTACCCAGCCCGCGGGCGGCGTCAATCAACACCAGTTCCAGGTCACGGGCCAGGCGGTAATGTTGCAGGCCGTCGTCGGAGAGGATCAGGTCGAGGGTTTCGCTGGCCAACAGCGCCCTCACGGCGCGGCTGCGGTCGGGGTCGATCATCAGCGGCACGCCGCTGCGCTGCACGATCAGCAGGGGTTCGTCCCCCGCCACCGCAGCGGTTTGATCAGCCTCTACGCGCCATGGAAACTGTGGCGGCTTGGCGCCATAACCGCGGCTGACCACACCGACGCGCAAACCGCTGCGCTGGCAATGGTCGATCAGCCAGAGAATCATGGGCGTCTTGCCGGTGCCACCCACCGTGATATTGCCTACCACCACGACCGGCACCGGCGACTGATAGATCTCGCCCTCGCCCGCCAGGAACCGTGCGCGCTTGCGCTGCACCACCCGGCGATAGAGGGATTCCAGCGGCTGCAATAACGCAAGTGCCGGATGGCCTTCGTACCAGGCCTTGAGCAAACGATCAGTCATGGCCATCAGGGTTGGCTCGCCGCCTCGACGGTGGTCATGCGCAAATGGCTGAAGCCGAGCTTGCCGGCAGCGTCCATCGCCGTGATCACGGCCTGGTGCTTGGTGTTGCCATCGGCGCTGATGGACAGTGGCAAGTTAGTGTCCCCACCAGACTCTTTTTGCAGCGCTTCCATCAGGCTGGCCAGGTCGTTTTTCTCCAGCAACTGGTTATTCACCGAGAACACGCCATCGGCGCTGATGGCGATGTCCAGTTGCTTGGCCTGCTGGTCTTCCGCCGGCGAACCGCTGACGGCTTCCGGCAGGTCGACGCGCAGCTGGGTTTCCCGGGTAAAGGTGGTGGTGACGACAAAAAACAGCAGCAGGATAAACACCACGTCGATCAACGACGCCAGGTTGATATCGACGTTTTCCCGTTGCTTGCGACGAAATTTCACGCGTTGCCCTCAACCAGGTCCACGTCACGGTCGCCCTGTACCACTTCCACCAGCTTGATGGCTTCCTGCTCCATGCCCACCACCAGTTCGTCGATGCGCCGTTGCAGGAAACGGTGGAAGAACACCGAAGGAATACCGACCATCAGGCCCGCCGCCGTGGTGATCAATGCCTTGGAAATACCACCGGCCAGCACTGCGGCGTTGGTGGTCATGCCCGACCCCATGAATGAGCTGAAAATATCGATCATGCCCAGTACCGTACCGAGCAGGCCGAGCAACGGTGCCATGGCGGCGATGGTGCCCAGGGCATTGATGTAGCGCTCCAGCTCATGGATGACCCGGGCGGCGGCCTCTTCGATGCACTCCTTCATGATCTCGCGACCGTGCTTGGAGTTGGCGAGGCCGGCGGCGAGGATTTCACCCAGGGGCGAGTTGGCGCGCAGTTCCTTGAGCTTTGTCTTGTCGAGCTGCTTGTTCTTGATCCAGCCCCAGACCTGGCCCAGCAGGTGGTCAGGCGTTACACGGCTGGCACGCAGGGTCCATAGGCGTTCGGCGATGATGCCGAGTGCGGCGATGGAACTCAAAATGATCGGCAACATCATCCAGCCGCCGGATTTGACCAATTCCCACACAGTGAATGTCCCCTCGAAAAAGTGCGCCACTTTACCATAAGGGTCCGGTGGAAGGGCTGGCCTGCCCCAGAGCATCCTGACGCAGGGGCCGCTCTTTGGTAACGCTGTTTTGCGGCGGGCGCTCGCGCCAGAAACGCCGCTGGCTGCGCGCGGCCAGCGGCGGCTGGAAGGTGCCCAGTTGCAGGCGGAGTGCGCCTTGCTCGGCACTGTCATAAATCGCGCTGCCCATGGCCTGGTAACGCTCCAGCACCTGTGGATGCGGGTGGCCAAACCCATTGCTGCGCCCCCGGGAAATTAACACGGCCTTGGGTGCCAGGCGCTGTAGAAAGGCCCATGACGACGAGCTGCGGCTGCCGTGGTGCGGCGCTTGCAGCCAATCGACAGGAGCGCCCATGGGAGTGGCCAGCAATGCCCGCTCGGCGTCATGGTCAATATCCCCGGTCAGCAACAAGCGCTCGCCATTGGCCTGCACCCGCAACACGCAGGACATCTGGTTACCGTCCGTCGCATCAGGCCATTGCCATAGCTCGAACCTCACGCCGTCCCACTCCCACTGCTCGCCGCTGACACACGCCAGGGTACCGAGCGAGGCCGGCAGCCGTGCCGTCTCACCGCCCACCACACGCTTGACCGGCAACCCTTGGGCGACGGCCAACGCGCCGCCGGCATGATCGGCATCGGCATGACTGAGCAGCATCACGTCCAGCTCTGCGACACCCAGCTTGCGCAACGCAGGCAATACGACACGCGCGCCAAGATCGAACTCACCGGAGCGCGGCCCGGCGTCATACAGCAGTACATGGTTGCGGGTACGCAGGATGATCGCCAACCCCTGGCCGACGTCCAGTTGCACCACCTCGACCAGCCCATGAGGTATCGACTCCCGCGGCGGAAACACCGCCAGCAGCAACATCGGCCAACCCAGCAGCCGAAACGGAACGCCCTTGGGCAGCAATAACAGCACTGCCCCCAGCAGGCTCACCAGCCAATAGCCAATGGGCACTTGCGCCGGTATCCAGGCCGGCAAGTACTGCGCCAGCAGCGCCAGTGCCTTGAACAGCCCGTCCAGTGTGCCGCCCGCCAGCCATAACAACCCCTCTCCTATATAAGGCAGCGGCAATAACACCGTACCCAGCAAGGCCAGGGGCAGCACCACCAGGCTGATCCACGGCACCGCAACCAGGTTGGCCAGCGGCCCGCTCAGGCTGATGGGCAGGCCGAGCACCAGCAGCAGCGGAAACAGGCCGATGGCAATCAACCATTGGGCGCGGGTCCAGGCTTGCCACAAGGGCCAGGGGCCCAATCGGCCACTGAACGCCAAAATCAGCACCGCAACAGCCGCAAAAGACAACCAGAACCCCGGCTGCAGGCTGGCCAGCGGTTCGAGGATCAGCACCGCGTCCAGCGCCAGCAACAGCGGCCACCAGATTCCCAGGTGACGAAACCGCAGACGCCACAGCAATACCAGGCCCACCATCACACAGGCCCGTTGCACCGGCACCTCGAAACCTGCCAGCAGGCCGTAGCCCAGCGCTGCAGCAAACGCCAGGCCGCAGGCCCAGGGCAGCCACGGCAAAGGTTTCGGCCAACCCCCGTAGCGCGCAAGACCGGCGACCAGGCCATAGATCAACCCCGCCAGCAGGCCGATGTGCTGCCCGGATATCACCAGTAAATGCACGGTGCCAGTGGCTTGCAGGACCCGCCAATCCTCGGCGGCCAACCCGGAACCATCGCCGAGCACCAGCGCCGCCAGGCCCGCCTCTCGCCCCTGGGCATCCACTGCCAGGAGCCGCTGGCGAATCCCGTCGCGCCAGGCATGTCGTGGCGGTGCCAGCAGTTGGCCGTCCTTGACCGAGCCGGTGGCGCCAATCCGCTGGGCCAGCAGCCAGGCTTCATAGTCAAAGCCATCGGCATTGAGCAATCCGGAAGGACGCTTGAGAGTCACCGCCAGTCGCCAGCGCTCACCGCTCTTAACCGGTGGGCCGCCGCGCCAGGACACGCGAATGCGCTTGGGAAGCAGGTCCTTGCGTGACCGGCTGTCGGTCAGTTCGAAGCGCACACCGTCGCCCATCTGCTGCGGTAACCCGCTGACACGCCCTTCCACCCAGCGGGTCTGGCCATCCAGATGCGGGGCCAACCGGTCATCCAGCGCCCACTGCGCGCTGAGGCATGCCCAGCCCAGGCCAAGCAGGAAAAACCCCAGCGGATAGGTACGAAAAGGCAACAGCATCAGGGCCAGCACCGGCATCAGCAACAGCCAGCCGCCGGACGGCAACGCGGGTAAAAAACGCAAGGCGAGCAGCCCCAGCGCGAGTGCGAACATCCCTGTTCTCATGGATCTTTCCTTGAAAGCGACCCATTGAGTCTTAGCCGGGCTAGCGGTGTGGCCTATTATTATTTGTCACAAAGTCTGAATTTCACGTTCGTGGAATGCGGGCATACTTGCCCCTCGAACTGACCTGGACCCCTTATGCCACGGCGCTTATTCAAACGGTACATGCCCGATCCGACCAGCATTCGGGAACACAAGTCCTTACGCTTTCTCGGCAAGTTGCTGCATGACCCGAATCTCTGGCACCTCAATCGGCACTCGGTCGCGCGGGCCATGGCCGTTGGCCTGTTCGCGGCATTCATCCCCATTCCCTTGCAGATGCTGCTGGCAGCGGTCCTCGCCATCAGCGTGCGCGGCAACATGCCGATTGCCGTGAGCCTGGTCTGGTTGACCAACCCGATTACCATGCCGCCGGTGTTTTTCTGCACCTACATGACCGGGGCCTGGCTGATGAATGTGCCACCCCGCAGCATGCCCGACGAGCTGACCTGGGAATGGATCAGCGGGCAGTTGTCGACGCTGTGGCAACCGTTCCTGCTGGGCTCGGTAGTACTGGGGCTGGTGATGGCGGTGCTGGGTTATTGCCTGACCATGGGCTATTGGCGCTGGTGGGTGGCCCGACAGTGGAAAAAACGCAAACAGCGCAGGTTGTAACCGTTAGCGCGCCAGCAAGCGCATGTGCACACGTAAACCCTGGCCGGTATTTTCCGCCCACAGGCTGCCGTCCTGACGCTGCACAGCGTTGCGCGCAATGCTCAAGCCCAGGCCAAAGCCGCCGTCGCCGGGCCTTGAACCGTCCAGCCGGGTGAATGGCGCAAAGATTCGCTCCAACTCCACCTCATCGATCCCGCCGCCCTGGTCTTCCAGCCACAAGTGCCAGTGATCCCCCTCACGCTGCCCGCCCAATTGCACCGTTCCGTATTGCGCAGAGTGCCGGATGGCATTGCGCAGGATGTTCTCCAATGCCTGGGCCAGCAGGTTCAGATGACCGCGCACCCAGCAGTCGGCCCCCAGCTCGCACTGCAAGCGTGAAGCCGGCCAGCCACTTTCAAAACAGGCGTTTTCCCGGAGTATGTCCCACAGCGCCTGCACCTGGATGTCTTCCTTGGGCAACGGCGCGCGTTCGGTGTCGAGCCAGGCCAGTTGCAGGGTGTCGTCCACCAGGCGCTGCATGCCGTCGATTTCCCTCCCCAGGCGCTCGCGCAGCTGGGTCAGGTCCTGCTCGCTGTCACTGGCCACGCGCAGGCGGCTCAACGGTGTGCGCAACTCATGGGACAAATCCCGCAGCAGTTGCTGTTGCAGGGCCACGGTGCCTTGCAGGCGTTCAGACATCTGGTCAAACGCGCGGCCCAATTCCCCCAGTTCATCCTGGCGGCTGGTGGTGTCGCGGGAAAGCCGGGTGCCCAGTTGATCGGCACGCCAGGCGTTGGCCTGCTCTCGCAGGTGGTTGAGAGGCATGATCAACAGCCGGTAGAGGCCGATGCACAGCAGCAGGGTGAACAGGCCGGGAATCACGCCATTGGTGACGATCCGCCAGAGCAGCTGGTTTTGCCCGGGCATGAAACGCCGCGGCAACTCGATCACCAGGGAGCCCGCACCCGGGTCGAGCGGGAACGGGATTTTCAACCACGGCAGGCCCTTGGCATGCCGGCTGACGGGCCAGTCCAGGCCGCGCAGGAAGGTCAGGCGCTGGCTCTCCTTGTCCGTCAGTGGGTAGCTGCTCAGGGATTGCAGGTCGTTGCCGATGACCCCCACCCAGGTGCGCTCGCGCTGGCCCAGGGTGTGCAACCATTCGTCCACACCGGCGTTGCCGCCCTTGTTCCAGGCCAGTTCCGCGCCAGCGGCATAACCGCTCAGGGTGGCGCGGGCCTCGCTGGACAGAAAGGCATTCTGCTCTTCCATATACCGGCCCCATGACCAACTGAGCCAGATCATCAGCAAGCAAAACGCGATCAGCAGGCAGGCCAGTTTCCAGAATAACGAATGCTTGCCCGGCAGCCGTTTGAACGCGGCTTTAAAGCCCGTCATCGTGACCGCTCAACACATAGCCCTTGCCCCACACCGTGCGCACTTCCCGCTCGCTGTAGCCGACAGCCTTGAGCTTGCGACGAATCTGGCTGATGTGCATGTCCAGGCTGCGGTCATGGGGCGCATAGCCGCGCTGGAACACATGCTGGTAGAGGAAGGCTTTGCTGAGGACTTCTTCGGCGTTGCGGTGCAGGGTTTCCAACAGGCGATATTCGCTGCGGGTCAGGCCGGCCCACTGCTCCCGGTGAAACACATCACACAGCTCGTCATCGAAACGCAGGCTGCGGGCATCGCCGCGCACCGCCGCCAGGGCCGGCAACGGCCGCCGGTCCAGGGCGACCCGGCGCAGGATCGCTTCGATGCGCACCCGCAACTCGGCCATGCTGAACGGCTTGGGCAGGTAATCGTCGGCCCCCAGGCGAAAACCGCTGATGCGATCGGCTTCGGCCCCCAGGGCCGACATCAGGATCACCGGCATCGAATGGCTCTGGCGCAAATGCGTGAGCACCGACAACCCGTCCATGCCCGGCAGCAGGATGTCCATCAACACCACGTCGAAGCGCTGATCGCGGGCCATTTGCAGGCCCTGCTGGCCATTCTGGCACCAGGTCACCTGGAAGCCACAGAGGCCCAATTGCTCATGGACATAGGCGCCAAGCACAGGATCGTCTTCAATCGCCAGGATACTGGGTAAGCCAAGTGCTGCGGGATTCATTAGCGTCTGCAAGTCATTCTCAATGACTGATTATTCAAGATTGCCCCCCCATGAGCAACCGCCGCCGGGCGTCCGGCGGCCCAAGGTTTGCCTCAGGTCATTAATTTTGCAAGATTCCCCGCCGCGCAAATGGCTACACTGCGCAGGTGGCGCGGGCCGGATGCCTGCGTGGAATTCGACAACAGTGTGGTAGCAGGAGAGTGGCGTGCTTAAAAGAATGGGGATAAAAGGCCGCGTACTGTTGCTGACCTTATTGCCTACCAGCCTGATGGCGTTGCTGCTGGGCGGGTACTTCACCTGGATGCAGCTTTCGGAGTTGCAGTCGCAGTTGCTGCAACGCGGCGAGATGATCGCCGAGCAACTGGCGCCGCTGGTGGCCCCGGCCCTCGGCACCAGGAACACCGACCTGCTGGAACGCATCGCCACCCAGTCCCTGGAACAAACCGATGTGCGCGCCGTGTCGTTCCTCGGGCCCGACCGCACGCCCCTGGCCCACGCCGGGCCGACCATGCTCAACCAGCCGCCCATCGGCAACAGTTCGCACCTGCTGCAGCGCACCGGCAATGACGCCACCCGTTATCTGCTGCCGGTGTTCGGCCGCCATCGCAACCTCGCCGGTGAACTGATCCCGGATGAATCCGACCGCCTGCTGGGCTGGGTCGAGCTGGAACTGTCCCACAACGGCATGTTGCTGCGTGGCTACCGCAGCCTGTTCGCGAGCCTGCTGCTGATCGCCATCGGCCTGATCTGCACGGCAGCCCTCGCCTTGCGCATCAGCCGTACGATCAACTCACCGATCGGCCTGATCAAACAGGCCGTCGCGCAACTCAAGGACGGCAATCTGGAAACCCGCTTGCCACCCCTGGGCAGCCAGGAGCTGGATCACCTGGCCTCGGGCATCAACCGCATGGCCGAGACCCTGCAAAACGCCCAGGAAGAATTGCAACACAGCATCGACCAGGCCACCGAAGACGTGCGGCAAAACCTCGAAACCATCGAGATCCAGAACATCGAGTTGGACCTGGCCCGCAAGGAAGCCCTGGAAGCCAGCCGCATCAAGTCGGAGTTTCTGGCCAACATGAGCCATGAGATCCGCACGCCGTTGAACGGCATCCTTGGTTTCACCCATTTGTTGCAGAAAAGCGAACTGTCACCGCGCCAGCTGGATTACCTGGGCACCATCGAAAAATCCGCCGACAACCTGCTGGGCATCATCAACGAAATCCTCGACTTCTCGAAAATCGAGGCCGGCAAGCTGGTGCTCGACAGCATCCCGTTCAACCTGCGGGACTTGCTGCAAGACACCCTGACCATCCTCGCCCCGGCCGCCCACGCCAAACAGCTGGAGCTGGTGAGCCTGGTCTACCGCGACACGCCGCTCGCCCTGGTGGGTGACCCGCTGCGGCTCAAGCAGATCCTCACGAACCTGGTGAGCAACGCGATCAAGTTCACCCGCGAAGGCACCATCGTTGCCCGCGCCATGATTGAAGACGAACAGGAAGACAGCGTACAACTGCGCATCAGCGTGCAGGACACCGGCATCGGCCTGTCGAACCAGGATGTGCGGGCACTGTTCCAGGCGTTCAGCCAGGCGGACAATTCGCTGTCACGCCAACCCGGCGGGACCGGCCTTGGCCTGGTGATTTCCAAGCGCCTGATCGAACAGATGGGCGGTGAGATCGGCGTCGATAGCACGCCGGGAGAAGGCTCGGAATTCTGGATCAGCCTGAACCTGCCGAAAACCCGTGACGATATCGAAGACCTGCCCTCCGCGCCGCTGCTGGGCCGGCGCGTGGCGGTGCTGGAAAACCACGAGCTGGCGCGCCAGGCCCTGCAACATCAGCTGGAAGACTGCGGCCTGGAAGTCACCCCGTTCAACAGCCTGGAAAGCCTGACCAACGGCATCACCAGCGCCCACCAGACCGAACAGGCGATTGACCTGGCCGTGCTGGGCATCACCGCCAACGACATTCCGCCGGAGCGTTTGAACCAACACCTGTGGGACCTCGAACACCTGGGCTGCAAGGTACTGGTGTTGTGCCCGACCACCGAACAGCTGCTGTTCAACCCCTCGGTGCCCAACCCCAACAGCCAGTTGCAGGCCAAGCCCGCGTGCACCCGCAAACTGCGTCGCGCCCTGGCCGACCTGATCAGCCCGCGCCCGCTGCGCAGCGAACCCGGCGAGCCCCTGTCCAGCCGCGCGCCGCGGGTGCTGTGTGTCGACGACAACCCGGCCAACCTGCTGCTGGTGCAAACCCTGCTGGAAGACATGGGCGCCAAGGTCCAGGCGGTGGAAAGCGGTTACTCGGCCATCGAGGCAGTGAAGCAGGAAGCCTTCGACCTGGTGCTGATGGACGTGCAGATGCCGGGGATGGACGGTCGCCAGAGCACCGAGGCAATCCGCACGTGGGAAAGCGAACGCCATGGCACACCGCTGCCCATCGTCGCGCTGACGGCCCATGCGATGGCCAACGAAAAACGCGCCCTGCTGCAAAGCGGCATGGATGATTACCTGACCAAACCCATCAGCGAACGGCAACTGGCCCAGGTGGTGTTGAAATGGACCGGGCTGGCCCTGCGCAACCAGGGCCCGGACCGTGGCACCGAAAGTTTCGGGCATGCCACGCAATTGCCGGTACTGGACCATGAAGAAGGTTTGCGCCTGGCGGCCGGTAAGGCGGATCTGGCGGCAGACATGCTCGCGATGCTGCTGGCCTCGCTGGAAGCGGACCGTGAAGCGATTCGCGTCGCCCGTGACGCCAATGACCGCAACGCCCTGATCGAACGGGTGCACCGCCTGCACGGCGCCACCCGGTATTGCGGCGTGCCGCAACTGCGTGCGGCCTGCCAACGGGCCGAGACTCTGCTCAAGCAGGACGACGCCAAGGCCATGCCGGCCCTGGATGAACTGGACATGGCGATTGCCCGGCTGGCCAGCGAGGCGCGGGTCAGCGCGTAAACTTTCGGGGCAATGTGGACAGGGAGGCTTGCTGTGGCGAGGGAGCTTGCTCCCGCTGGAGTGCGAAGCGCTCCCAGGATTTTGGGGCCGCTGCGCAGCCCAGCGGGAGCAAGCTCCCTCGCCACAGCAAGCTCCTCGCCACAGTAAGCTTCCTCACCACAGACAAGCCCCCTCGCCACAAAATCAGCTTTCCATCATCAAGAAGGAATATTTGATGCGCATCATCCTCTTCAGCAGCCAGACCTACGACCGCGACAGCTTTCTCGCCCAACCGCTGCCCGAAGGCATGCAGCTGCAATTCCAGCCGGCCCGGCTGAACCTCGACACCGTGGCCCTGGCCGAACACCACGAAGTGGTCTGCGCCTTTATCAATGACGACCTCAGCGCCCCGGTGCTGGAACAACTGGCCAACGGCGGCACCCGTCTGATCGCCCTGCGCTCGGCCGGTTATAACCATGTCGACCTGCCCGCCGCCAAACGCCTGGGCCTGACCATCGTGCGGGTGCCGGCCTATTCGCCCCATGCGGTGGCCGAACATGCGGTCGCGTTGATCCTGGCCCTCAATCGCCGCCTGCACCGCGCCTACAACCGCACCCGCGACGGTGACTTCAGCCTGCACGGCCTGACCGGGTTCGACCTGGTGGGCAAGACCGTCGGCGTGGTCGGCACCGGGCAGATCGGCGCCACGTTCGCCAAGATCATGGCCGGGTTCGGCTGCCGGCTGCTGGCCTACGACCCCTACCCCAATCCGCAGGTCGAGGCTCTTGGCGCCCGGTATGTGAGCCTGCCGCAGTTGCTGGGCGAGTCACAGGTCATCAGCCTGCATTGCCCGCTGACGGCGGACAGCAAACACCTGATCAACGCCCAAAGCCTCGCCCATATGCAGCCCGGCGCGATGCTCATCAACACCGGGCGCGGCGGCCTGGTGGACACCCCGGCGCTGATCGACGCACTCAAGGACGGCCAGCTCGGCTATCTGGGGCTGGATGTGTATGAAGAAGAGGCCCAGCTGTTTTTCGAAGACCGCTCGGACCTGCCCCTGCAAGACGACGTATTGGCGCGCCTGCTGACCTTCCCCAATGTGATCATCACCGCGCATCAGGCCTTCCTGACCCGCGAGGCGCTGGGGGCGATTGCCGGCACCACCCTGGCCAACATCGCGGCGTGGGCTGGCGGGCAGGCGCAAAACCTCGTCGAAGGATGATCAGCGGTCACATAGCCGCGCCATGATGGGTAGCGGCGCATGATAGGATGCCGCGCCTATTTGGAGGATCCATGGCCGAACACGATTTCCGCTTCAGCTTGCTGAGCCCGCAACACACCCTGATCGAATGCCGGGCCCTGGTGCCGGGCCGTTATCAAGTCACCGGCAACGGTGGCTCGATCAAGAACGGCGACGTTCTGATCGTCACCCTGCGCGGCAGCAAAACCCTGTCGATGCGCCTGACCGTCGAAGGCGATGCGCGCTACTCCATCCGCCCGGCGGGCCAGTGGGTCGCCATGGCCCAGGGGCCGAAATTCGGCGAACTGGAGATTCACACCTGGAAGGTCAACTGCGACAGCTGCGAAAACGTGCTGGAGTTTGAATTCGCAGTGGAAACCAAGCTGACCAAGGAACCGCTGCAACCGGCCGCCACTGCACGGGTTACCGAGTTGGGCTGGGCCACCCTGGGTGACAAGCACCGCTGCCCGAAATGCCAGCAGGCCGCGCAATGAAAGCCCTGCTGATGCTGGCCGTGCTGGGTGCAGGCCTTGCGGGCTGCGCCAGCGACGAGGTCAAGCTCAAGCAGGATCACAGCTACGTGGTGGAATGGATCGGTGAGCGGCCGCTGATGGATTACGCCCACCTGACCGTGACCCTCGGCGCCGATGGCCGGGCCTACGGCAATGGTGGCTGCAACCATTGGTTCGCGCCCTACACCCTGGATGGCGACAAGCTGAGCTTCGGCAAGGTCGGCAGCACCCGCAAACTCTGCGCCGAAGCGCTGATGGAGCAGGAGCACCGCTTCTTCCAGGCCCTGCAGGGCGTGCAGCGCTGGGACATTTCGCCGATCGAACAGACCCGTTTCTGGCCGGCGGATGGCAAGCCGTTGCGGTTGTGGCTGGAAGAAGGCTGATCTGTAAGGCGCAGCAGGTCTAAATGTGGGAGCGGGCTTGCTCGCGAAAGCGGTGGATCAGTCGATGTATCCGGTGACTGTCACACCGCATTCGCGAGCAAGCCCGCTCCCACATTTTTTATCCGCGCAACGCCTTGAGCTTGGCCAACACCCCTTCCGCCGTCTGCTCACCCATCAGTTGCTCGCGCACCTTGCCCTTGTCATCAATGATGTAGGTCACCGGCAAGGCTTCACTGCGGGGAATGTCGAAGATCCCGTCCGGGTTCTGCGCCAATACGGTGAACTTGATGCCCAGCTTCTCGCTGGCGCTCTTGAGCTCTTCACCCTGGACGTTGTCGAAATTTACCCCGAACACCCCCACCGACTGGCCCTTGAGCTGTTCGGCCAAGGCGTTGAGTTCCGGGATTTCGGTACGGCACGGGCCACACCATTCGGCCCAGTAGTTAACCACCAGCCATTGCTTGTCCAGGCGTTCGGCGGCCACTTTCTGACCATATTGGTCAACGCCATAATCATTGCCACAGCCGCTGAGCAGCAGTGTGCCGATGATTGCCAATGCGCCTAACAGTCGCCTCGTCATGGGGTAATCCTTCGTAAAAATGAACGTTGGCTGCGGCCTATCGCCTCTCATGGTTTAAGGACGCGGCGCAGCGCGGGTAGAATACCCGCCACCTTACGCAAGATGCGACCCGCACATGACCGATCTGACGCTTTATCACAACCCGCGCTGCTCGAAATCCCGCGGTGCGCTCGAACTGCTGGAAGCCCGTGGCCTCACACCGACGGTGGTGCGCTACCTGGAAACCCCGCTCGACGCCGCGCAATTGCAGGCCCTGCTGGGCAAGCTGAACATCAGCGCGCGGCAACTGCTGCGTACCGGCGAGGACGAATATAAAACCCTCAACCTGGGTGACACCAGCCTCAGCGAAGCACAGTTGATCGCTGCCATCGCCGCTCATCCGAAACTGATGGAGCGCCCGATCCTCGCCACCGCCGACAAGGCCGTGATCGGCCGCCCACCGGAGAACATCCTGGAGCTGGTTTCGTGAGTGCGCCGTATGTGCTGGTGTTGTATTACAGCCGAAACGGTTCAGTCAGCGAAATGGCCCGGCAGATTGCCCGGGGCATCGAGCAAGCCGGGCTTGAGGCGCGGCTGCGCACCGTGCCGGCCATCTCCAGTGAATGCGAGGCCGTGGCGCCGGACATTCCGGTCGACGGCCCGCTGTACTGCAGCCTCGACGACCTGAAGAACTGCGCAGGCCTGGCGCTGGGCAGCCCGACCCGTTTCGGCAACATGGCCGCGCCGCTCAAGTACTTTCTCGACGGCACCAGCAACCTGTGGCTGACCGGCGCCCTGGTCGGCAAGCCGGCGGGTGTGTTCACCTCCACCGCCAGCCTGCACGGCGGCCAGGAGACCACGCTGATGTCGATGCTGCTGCCGCTGCTGCACCACGGCATGCTGATCACCGGACTGCCCTACAGTGAACAGGCGCTGCTCGACACCAAGGGCGGCGGTACGCCTTATGGCGCCAGCCACCATTCCGGTGCCGACGGCAAGCGTGCGCTGGATCAACACGAGATCGCCCTGTGCCGCGCCCTCGGCCTGCGCCTGGCGAAGACCGCTGCGCTGCTGGAGAACGGCCGTGGCCAGGAAGCCTAAGGTACTGCCGCCCCAGGCATGGCTGGAGCCACGGGTCAAGGCGATGCGGGCGTTGAGCCTGCTGGCGTTCCTGGGATTGGTGGGGCTGCTGTGCGCCTACTACCTGGTGTTCGCCGATCTGCATGGCGCGCGGCCGTGGGTGATTCTGCTGATCGAATTGGTGCCGCTGCTGTTGCTGGCGCCGGGGATGATCCTGGGCAGCGCGCGCGGGCATTCATGGATGTGCTTTGTGGTGAACCTGTATTTCATCAAGGGCGCGCTGGCGGCGTATGACCCGAACAGGCAGTGGTTTGGTGTGCTGGAAATGCTGGCGAGCCTGGCGGTGTTCTGCACGGCGTTGATGTATGTGCGGTACCGGCATCAGCTGAATCGGCGGTTGGCGGGGGAAGGATTGCCTGCCTGATGCTTTTGTAGTGCCTGACCTGCCGCTATCGCAGGCAAGCCAGCTCCCACAGAGGAATGCATTCCAAGTGTGGGAGCTGGCTTGCCTGCGATGGCATCAACCCGGTATCAATGATTCACGGTGTAAGCCAGCATCATCGACAACTGGCACATCGGCCGCCCGCTCTCGGCATGCCACTGGTTGAATGCGCCCTGCACCGTGGCCAGGTCCCGCAGGCTGGTGGGCACCTTGTCGACGATCTTCTGCGCATTCAGCGCCGCCACCACGTCATAGCTCGGCACGAACGTGTCCTTGCCCACCATCCGCAAAAAGCGTGGCGCCGACAGCCCGCCCAACTGGTGGCCGTGCTTGCTCAGGTACTTCCACAGGCCGACGATATCGGTCACCGGCCAGTCGGCAATAAACCCGCCGAAGCTGCCTTTTTCCTTCTCGATATCCAGAATCATCTGCGCATTGCGCGGCACGCTCTTGAGCTTGCCCAGGTGACGGATGATGCGCGTGTCCTGCATCAGCCGCTCCAGGTGCTCGGCGCCCATGAGTACGACTTTTTCCGGGTCAAACCCAAAGAACACCTGCTCGAAGGCCGGCCACTTGGCGTCCACCACGCTGTGCTTCAGGCCGGCACGAAACACCCGCAGCGACAGGGTCGACAGGTAGCGGTCATCGCTGATCTTGCGCAGTTTCGCCGGGGTCAGGGGCACAGGCAGGTGGGCTTCCAGCTCGGCCGCCGAACCAAACCGGTTCAGACAATATTCGTGCAGCCACTTGTAATCGCGCATGCCCTCTCCTAAGGATTGAAATGAAAACGGCGCCCAGGAGCGCCGTCTGTCAGAGCGGTGAAAACACTCAGAGGTTCACTACGTTGACGAAGCGCGACGCCGCACTTTCGTCGATACGCAGGCTGGTGAAGTCGAACAGGTTACGGTCGGCCAACTGCGACGGCTGCACGTTCTGCAAGCTGCGGAAGATGCTGTCGACGCGGCCCGGGGTCTTGCGGTCCCAATCCTGGAGCATGTCCTTGACCACCTGGCGCTGCAGGTTTTCCTGGGAGCCGCAGAGGTTGCACGGGATGATCGGGAATTGCTTGAGGTCGGAGTAGGCCTGGATGTCCTTCTCATGGCAGTACGCCAGTGGGCGTATCACCACGTTGCGCCCGTCATCGGCCCGCAGCTTGGGCGGCATGGCCTTGAGGCTGCCGTTGAAGAACATGTTGAGGAAGAAGGTTTCGACGATGTCATCGCGGTGATGACCGAGGGCCATCTTGGTCGCGCCGATTTCGTCGGCAAACGTATAGAGCGTGCCACGGCGCAGGCGCGAGCACAGCGAGCAGGTGGTCTTGCCTTCCGGGACCAGCTCCTTGACCACCGAATAGGTGTCTTTCTCGACGATGTGGTACTCGATCCCCAATTCCTTGAGGTAGGCCGGCAGCACATGCTCGGGAAAACCCGGCTGCTTCTGGTCCATGTTCACGGCAACGATGTCGAACTTGATCGGCGCGACCTTTTGCAGGTGCATCAGCACGTCGAGCATGGTGTAACTGTCCTTGCCGCCGGACAGGCAGACCATGACCTTGTCGCCCTCTTCGATCATATTGAAATCGGCGACTGCCTCGCCGGCCAGGCGACGCAGGCGTTTTTGCAGTTTGTTCTGGTTGACCGTAAGAGTGCCCATGGCGCTTGGATCCGCGAAAGGTGTGTGACGAAAAGCCGGGTATTTTACCGGGATGGACGACCGAGTTCCAATGTGGGAGCGGGCTTGCTCGCGAACGCGAAGTGTCATTCGCCAGGTGTTTAGCTGACCCACCGCATTCGCGAGCAAGCCCGCTCCCACAGTTGACCGCATTCCAATCAACAGACCCCGCCGCGATTAAGCCCAATGTTTACAGCGCAATTTGCTCTAAAGCCCCACACTTTTTCCGGTCATCACTTCCTATACTGCGACATAAGGTCGCACATATATCCAGACCTTTCAGGCCAATTGGCCCGTGGGCGCTCCGCTGGGGGGCGATGGTAATAACGACAGGAGTGACTGGCATGATCCATCACGTCGTGGGACTTTTCACCCACCCCGATCAGGAATGGCGGGAAATTCGTGGCGATAAAGAAGAAAGCATCGGCCACATGTACCTCACCCACACGCTGATTCTCGCGGCCATCCCCGCTGTCTCAGCCTTTATCGGTACCACTCAGGTGGGTTGGGTTATCGGCAGCCGCGCCCCGGTGATGCTGACGGTGGAAAGCGCGTTGTGGATGACCCTCATGTCCTACGCGGCGATGCTCGGCGGCGTGGCGGTGATGGGCGCGTTCATTCACTGGATGGCCCGCACCTATGACGCCAACCCCAGCATGGCGCGCTGCGTGGCGTTTGCCACCTACACCGCGACACCGCTGTTTATCGGCGGGCTGGCGGCGCTGTACCCGCATATGTGGCTGGGCATGGTGGTGGGCACGGCGGCCATTTGCTACACGGTGTATCTGCTGTACGTGGGGCTGCCGACCTTCATGAACATCCACCCGGACGAGGGCTTCCTGTTTTCCAGCTCGGTACTGGCGGTAGGCCTGGTGGTGCTGGTGGCGATCATGGCCTTTACCGTGATCGTCTGGGGGCTGGGCGTAGGCCCGATCTACACCAACTGACGCGGTTTACCCGCAGGAAAAGCCACCGCAAGGTGGCTTTGTGCGTTATGCATGACCATTCGGCGCCTGACAGATTCGGATACACCCTTGTTTGCGGCATACTGGACATCTCTGGAGATATGTACAGCATGCCCGAGCAACTCAATACCCGCGTCGAAGATTGTTTCCTGCAAGCCGAATCCTTTTTCAAACGAAGCTTCAAACGCCCCCAGGTCAGCCTCAAGCTGCGGGGCCAGAAGGCCGGTGTCGCGCATTTGCACGAGAACCTGCTGCGCTTCAACCCGCAGCTGTACCGCGAAAACAGCCAACACTTCCTTAAACAGACAGTCGCCCATGAAGTGGCCCACCTGATTGCCCACCAATTGTTCGGCGAGCGCATCCAGCCCCATGGCGAGGAATGGCAGTTGATCATGCGTGGGGTTTACGAACTGCCGCCGGACCGCTGCCACACCTATGAAATCCAGCGGCGGCGCGTCACCCGGTATATCTACCGCTGTCCGTGTGCCGACAGTGACTTCCCGTTTTCGCCCCAGCGTCACGGGTTGGTGGGCCAGGGGCGGCGGTATTTGTGTCGCAGGTGTCGGCAGACTTTGGTGTTTACCGGGGAAACCCGCGTCGAGTGAGGTTTGTGGTGGATTTAAGGGCCCCTTCGCGAGCAAGCCCGCTCCCACATTTGATCGCATTCCAACGATGGAACTCGGTTGAATGTGGGAGCGGGCTTGCTCGCGAAGGGGTCGGCCCAGGCGCTACTGAACTACCTTGGCACGCCGCAAATCGTCTATCTGCTGAGCACTGAAGCCCAACTCCGCCAACACCTCATCGCTGTGAGCGCCCACCGCCGCGCCTATGTGCCTGGCCGCCGGCAAGCCCTCGGAGAACCTCAGCGGGCAGGCGATTTGCGCCTGGCTGGAACCATCGCCCCGCGGCACCTGGCTGACCAGCTCCCGGGCTTTCAACTGCGGGTGTTCAACGGCCTCGCTCAGATTCAGCACCGGCTCGACACACGCATCAATCCCGGCAAACAGCTCACACAGCTCATCAAAGCTGCGTTTCTCGAACTCGACCTGCAGCGCCAGCTTGAGGGCTTTCTGCTGCTCGGGTTTGGGCGATAGGCCCATTGCCGCCAATTCAGGGCGGCCAAGGGCCGTACACAACTGCTGCATAAACGCCGGCTCCAGACTGCCCACCGACAACCAGCGTCCTTCCCGCGATCGGTAATAGTCATAGAAACTGCCGCCATTGAGCACCTGGTTCTCCCACGCCGGCTCCACGCCGCACGCCAGGTAACCGGCGCCGGCCATGGCATTCAGGCTGAAGGCGCAGTCGGTCATGCTCACGTCCAGGTATTGCCCCACCCCACTGTGCTGCCGGGCAATCACCGCCGCCAGCAAACCGATCACCGCGTGCAACGAGCCGCCCCCCACATCCGCCAACTGCACACCCAAGGGCAACGGCCCGCTGTTCTGGCGCCCGGTGTAGCTGGCAATGCCTGCCAGGGCCAGATAATTGATGTCATGGCCGGCGCGATCCTTGTAGGGGCCGGTCTGGCCGTAGCCGGTGATGGAGACGTAGATCAGCTTTGGGTTGATCGCCTTCAACGCCTCGTAACCCAGGCCCAGGCGCTCCATGACCCCGGGGCGGAACTGCTCGAGGACGATGTCGTAGTCCGCCACCAGTTGCCGCACGATCGCCACCGCCTCGGCCTGTTTGAGGTCCAGGGCCAGGCTGCGTTTGTTGCGGTTCAGATAGGCATGGCTGGCCGACACGCCCTGGTCATGGGGCGGCAGTACTCGCAGCAGGTCCATGCGTGTGGGGGATTCGATGCGCAACACCTCGGCGCCCATGTCGGCCAGCAGCAACGAGGCGAACGGCCCCGGCAGCAAGGTGGAGAAATCCAGTACTTTGAGGGACGCCAAGGGACCTGACATGCGGACTCCGATTCCGATTCGATTGGCCACAGAGTAGGCAAACCCGGCGGTCGGCGGCAATCACATAAACCATCATCCGAAGTGACTGATGCTTCCCGAAGGCATAAAAAAACCCATCCGAAGATGGGTTTTTCACAAACGCTGCAGCCTTACTTGACGGCGGTTGGAGCCGGGCCTTCGGCCACGCCCAGGTCGTCTTCTTCACGGGTGTCGGAGATACCGCGACCACCGGAAGCCAGTTCGACTTTCAGCTTGTCTTCGTCCAGTTCCTTGACCCACTTGGCCACAACCAGGGTTGCAACAGCGTTGCCAACCAGGTTGGTCAGTGCGCGGGCTTCGGACATGAAGCGGTCGATACCCAGGATCAGCGCCAGGCCGGCAACAGGCAGGTGGCCAACAGCCGACAGGGTAGCGGCCAGTACGATGAAACCACTACCGGTCACGCCAGCAGCGCCCTTGGACGACAGCAGCAGTACCAGCAACAGGGTGATCTGGTGGGTGATGTCCATGTGGGTGTCAGTCGCCTGGGCGATGAACACGGCAGCCATGGTCAGGTAGATCGAAGTACCGTCCAGGTTGAAGGAGTAGCCAGTCGGGATAACCAGGCCGACTACCGACTTCTTGGCGCCCAGGCGTTCCATCTTGATCAGCATGCGTGGCAGTGCGGATTCGGACGAGGAAGTACCCAGTACGATCAGCAGTTCTTCACGGATGTAGCGGATCAGTTTCAGGACGCTGAAGCCGTGTGCGCGGCAGATGGCGCCCAATACCAGCACCACGAACAGGATGCAGGTGATGTAGAAGCAGATCATCAGCTGACCGAGCTGCACCAGCGAACCTACGCCGTAGGCACCGATGGTGAACGCCATGGCGCCCAGGGCACCGAGTGGCGCGAGCTTCATGATCATGTTGATGATGTTGAACATCACGTGGGCGAAACGATCGATGAAGTCCAGCACCGGCTTGCCGTAGGCACCCAGGCGGTGCAGGGCGAAACCGAAGATCACTGAGAACATCAGCACTTGCAGGATGTCACCGGTAGCGAACGCGCCAACGATGGTGTTCGGGATCACGTTCAGCAGGAAGCCAACGATGCTCTGGTCGGCACCGGCAGTCACGTAGGCCGCGACTTTGGAGGCGTCCAGGGTAGCCACGTCGATATGCATGCCGGCGCCCGGTTGCACGACGTTGACCACGACCAGGCCGATCAGCAGGGCGATGGTGGAGACAATTTCGAAGTACAGCAGCGCGTAGCCGCCGGTCTTGCCGACCGATTTCATGCTTTGCATGCCAGCGATGCCGCTGACAACGGTGCAGAAGATGATCGGGGCGATGACCATTTTGATCAGCTTGATAAAGCCGTCACCCAGTGGCTTGAGGGCCACGCCGGTCTGCGGGTAGAAGTGACCGAGCAAAATACCGATAACGATTGCAACGATCACCTGGAAATACAGGGATTTGTACAGTGGCTGACGAGTCGTCATTGCAAAGTTCCTCAATCGTCCCGTGTGGCAAATATCCGCCATTGCCCACGACACTTGAATTGCGAACCCTCCTGCACTGGAGGGATTTGTTGTTTGAGAGCCTGCTCGAGGCGGTCTCCCTGCGCTCTGTATCGCAAGCGTCGTGCCACTTCTGCTGAAACTCCCTGAAGGCCTTTAGACATCAGCGCTCGGGCGATTTCCAGCTTAAGGTTATGCCTACAGACAGTGGCGGATTTCCGCCCGCTCGCCTGATCTCGTCCTACAATTTGGCGGATATCCGCCTTGTTGCACCCGCCCGGGGTGGCTAACATCCGCCACTCAATGGACGAGGCCCCTCATGCGTGAACGAACCATCGCCAGTCACTACGCCCGAGCCGCTCTCGGCGGTGCTCGCCGGGCCGGCTACGATTATTCGGGCCTGCTGCAGCAGGTCGGCATCACTGCGGAACTGCTGAGCGAGCCCCGCGCCCGCATCGCCCCCGAGCAATTCACCCAGTTGTTGCAAATGCTGTGGCTGGCGCTGGATGACGAATACCTGGGCTTCGCCGAAGGCCCGAGCAAGCGCGGCACCTTCGCCATGATGTGCCACGCGCTGATTCACTGCCGCACCCTGGAGAAGGCTCTGGAACGCGGCTTATTATTTTATAGCCTATTCCCGCAGGGTCCGCGCTGGCGTCTGACACGTGAAGGGGAAATGGCCCGCCTGAGCCTGGACGATTCGCAACTCTGGGACCCGGATCACTTCCTCAGCGAATGCCTGCTGGTGATCTGGCACCGCCTCGGCAGTTGGCTGATTGGCCAGCGCATCCGCCTGCACCAGGCCACCTTCAGCTACCCGACGCCGCCCCACGCCGGTGAGTACGACTTGCTGTTCCCCTGCCCGCAGGTATTCGCAGCGCCCACCAGCAGCCTGGTGTTCCCCAGCCGCTACCTGAGCCTGCCGTTGTTGCAGGACGAGCGCACCCTCAAGCATTTCCTCGAACGCTCCCCGGCCGACCTGCTGTCGCGGCCGGATGAAGGCGACAGCCTGAGCAGCCAGTTGCGCCGCTTATTGAGCCGCGACCGCACGCCCTGGCCCGACCTCGAAGCCGTCGCCCAGCACCTGCATATCAGCCCGCAGACCCTGCGTCGGCATTTGCGGGAGGAAGGCACCAGCTTTCAGGCGCTCAAGGATGAGTTGCGCCGGGACATTGCGATCTATCATTTGGGGCGGGCGGATTTATCGCTGCAGGAGATCGCCGAGCAGCTGGGGTTTTCCGAACCGTCGGCGTTTCATCGGGCGTTCAAGAAGTGGACCGGGCTGACGCCGGGGGCCTATAGAGCACAAGAAACCTAGGTGTGTATTGATGCGACTGGCCTCTTCGCGAGCAAGTCCGCTCCCACATTTGACCGAGTTCCACCTTGGGAATGCCATCGAATGTGGGAGCGGGCTTGCTCGCGAAGAGGCCGGCACAGCCAATAAAGATCAAACAGCCGGGAAGTGGATCTTGAACGCAGCCCCACCCAGCGGTGAATCCCCAAGGGTCAGCCGGGCGCCATAGCTTTCAATGATGTCCTTGACCACCGCCAGGCCAATCCCCTGCCCCGGATGCTGGCGGTCGAGCCGCTCGCCCCGCTGCAGGATGCGCGCACGCTGGTCCGGCGGCACGCCGGGGCCATCGTCTTCGATGCACAACTCGGTGCCCTCCAGGCTTTCCTGCAAGGTGATGCGCACTTCGCTCAGGCACAGGCGATAGGCGTTCTCCAGCAGGTTGCCGAGCAGTTCCAGCAAGGCGCCCTTCTCGATCGGCACGTCGCATTCGTCCGGCAGTTCAAAGGCGACCTTCACGCCCTTATCGCGATAAACCTTGTCCAGCGTGTCGCACAGGCTTTGCAGCACCGGCTCCAGCCGCACCTGGTGGCGCACCAGGCCGCTTTTACGCAGGCTGGCGCGCTGCAATTGGTAGCTGATCTGCTGGCTCATGCGTTCGATCTGCGATTGCAGTACCCAGGCCTGGTCCCGATCTTCGGGGCGCTGGGCCATGTCTTCACTCACGCCTTGCAACACCGCCAACGGGGTTTTCAGGCTGTGGGCCAGGTCATCCAGGGAATCGCGGTAACGGGTGCGTTGCTCCCGCTCGCTGTGGAGCAACCGGTTCAGGGAGCCGGTCAGGCGCAGCAGCTCGCGCGGGTGTTGCTCGCTGAGGCTTTCCCGGGTACCGCCTTCGATTTCATCCAGTTCCTGGCTCAGCCGGCGCAGCGCCTGCAGGCCCCAGGTCAGGCCCAGCCACAACAGGGTCAGCAGCACCAGCAAGGCGGCGCCGAAGCCCAGGTAGAGGTTTTCCCGCAGGCCTTCGAGGGTCAGTTGGTATTCACGCACCGGTTGCAGGGCGACGATACTGAACGCCGCGCTCTTGCCGCCCAGCAGCTTGACCTCGACGTCATAGACAAAAAATTCCTGGCCGTTGGCCTCGCGTATCCGCGCAAATTCGTTGCCGCGCCCGTCATAGCGCGGCTTGTAGTTGATGTTCTCTTCCTGTGTGGCGCGCGACCGCCAGACCAGATGGCCTTCGCGGTCATAGATGTAGCCCAGCAGGCGGCTGTCGGTGAGGTTGAAACGCTCGTCCGGCAACTGCGCGGGCATCAGCAGGCGATTGTTTTCAACCCGGGCAGCCGAAATCAGCGTCGTGACATCCGACGCCAGGCGCTGCTCGATGGAGTCCTGCAGGGCCAGGCTGAAGGCGCCCTGCATGGCCGGCAACAAGGCCAGCATAAACAGCACGGCCAGGATGGTGGCCGCGAGCATCAAACGTACACGTAGCGAGCGAATCAACGGCAGCGCTCATTGAACAGGTAGCCCAGGCCACGCACGGTGTCGATCGGTTTGAAACCCGCCGGGCCTTCCAGCTTGCGGCGCAGGCGGCCCACCAGCACTTCGATCACGTTCGGATCACGCTCGTCGTCATCGGGGTAGAGCTGTTCCATCAGGCGGTCCTTGGCGACCACTTGCTGGTGATGCCGCATCAGGTATTCGAGGATGCGGTATTCGTAGGCGGTCAGCGCCAGTGGCTGTTCGTCGAGGGACGCCTGCTTGCGATTGAGGTCCAGCAGCAACGGCCCGGCGACGATGGTGGATTGGGTGAATCCGCTGGAGCGGCGCAACAGTGCGTTCATCCGCGCTTCCAGCTCTTCGAACTGGAACGGCTTGACCACGTAGTCGTCGGCACCTGCTGCCAGGCCTTCAACCTTGTCCTGCCAGTTGCCACGGGCGGTCAGGATCAGGATCGGGAAGGTCTTGGCCTGGGCGCGCAATTGGCGGATCAGGTCCAGGCCGCCCATGCCGGGCAGGCCCAAATCGATGATCGCCAGGTCGTGGTTGAATTGCCCGGTCTGGTACAGCGCCTCTTCGGCGTTGGCGACGGCCTCGACCACGTGACCGCTGTCGGTAAGGCGGGTCAACAGGTGATGGCGCAGCAACGCCTCATCTTCGACAACCAGCAATTTCATAAAGCTCTCCAAGGCAAATCAACTTTCCAACTGGGGTATATCATAGCGGCCCTGCAGGTCTTGCTGGCGCAATTTACTGCCGTTGAAGTGACCTGACAGGTTTTCATTGCCCACGCGGTAGTCTGACTGCGGGGTGTGCTGGCCCAGGGACTGGCCCCATGGAGCCGCCTGTTCTCCGGCATCCTCGAAGCTCACCCGCTGGAGAAGGCTGTAGGGCTTTTTGCTCTTCTCCTTGGAGAAACCCGCGAAACTCGAATCAGAGGCCTGGACGCCAGCGGTGGCGCTGAGCATGGTTAAGGCCAACATCAGCTTCTTGATCGCAGTCATGGTGCTACCTCATACGCTTGGGCTTTGGGTACGGGGCCAGACTACGCAGACGCCCCTGAACTCCCCCTGAACACTCTCTGAACCTGGGCTGAACCGAGGCCGGCTACTGTGTAAAGAGTTATTTACGTATCCCCGGCCGCAGGCTATCCAGCGGCCCTGCAACTCGGCAAAATACCCGGCATGAATTCCCTACCCGCCTGCTGCACCCCACTTGACGCCCATTGGCCGTTGCCCGATGCCTTGCCCGGCACGGTCTTGCTGAGCACCCGTTTTGACCCGGCCCTGCTGGCCATCGGCGATTTCCAGCGCAGCGCCGTGCCGCCACCCGCGAGCATCCAGCGTTCGGTGGCCAAGCGGCAGGCGGAGTTCCTGGCCGGTCGCCTGTGCGCCCGCGCGGCCCTGCAACAGCTGGACGGGCTGGATTGCGTACCGGCGATCGGCGAGGACCGCGCGCCGGTCTGGCCCGCGCACATCAGCGGTTCGATCACCCACAGCACCGGCCATGCAGCGGCCATCGTCGCCCACAAGTCACAGTGGCGCGGGCTGGGGATGGACCTGGAGAACCTGCTGCCCCTGGAGCGGGCGGAACGCCTGGCCGGGGAAATTCTCACTCCGGATGAAATGCTGCGCATGGCCGCCGGGCCGCGGGAACAAGTTGCGCAACTGGTGACGCTGACGTTTTCGGCGAAAGAGAGCCTGTTCAAGGCGCTCTACCCGATCGTGCAGAAGCGCTTTTATTTTGAGCATGCCGAGTTGCTGGAGTGGTCGGATACCGGCCATGCGCGGCTGCGGTTGCTGACGGACCTGTCCGCAGAGTGGTGCCATGGCAAGGAACTGGAGGCGCAGTTTGCGGTGGATGGCGGGCAGTTGTTGAGCCTGGTGGCCGTCCAAGCCTAGACCTTCTCCTGATCCCGTGGCCAACTCAGGCTGAAACATGCGCCACCCAGATTGTTGCTCTTGCTGATCAACGCCCGGCCGCCGTGCCAATAGATGATCCGCCGCACAATGGATAACCCCAGGCCGTGCCCACCCGACGCGCGGGTCCGGCTGTCATCCAGGCGAAGGAACGGCGTGAAAATCCGCTCCCAGGCACTTTCCGGTACGCCCGGCCCGTCGTCTTCCACGTCGATGCGGCAACGCACCTGGCCCACCTGGTAACTGATCAGCACCTGCCCCTGGGCGTGGCGCATGGCGTTGCTCACCAGGTTTTGCAGGGCACGGTGCAGGTAACGCGGCTCGGCCTCCACCCATGCATCATCCCAATGCGCCGAGGACAGGCAGATGCCCCGCGCCACGTTGATTTCCGGGCGCAGCGGTGACAGTTCATCAATTACCTGATCCAGCAACGCATTGAGGTCGACCCGCTGGAAATTCAGTGCCGGCGCCCCCTGTTCCAGCCGCGCGTAGGTGAGCATTTCGTCCACCAGGCCATCGAGGTCCTGGATGTCGCTGTCCATGCCCTCCATATATTTGCGCCGCGCTTCAGGCGTGGCCGCGTCGCCGATCATCTCCAGGCCGAACCGCAGGCGCGCCACCGGGGTGCGCAGTTCGTGGGACACCGCCCGCACCAGTTCGCGCTGAATTGCCAACAGGCGTTGCAGGTGCTCGGCCATGCCATTGAACGCTGCCGCCAGGCGCCCCACCGAATCGGCGCCGCGGGCCGGCACCCGCACTTCCAGGCTGCCTTTGGCGATGCGCGTGGCGGCGGCTTCCAGGCCACTCAAGCGCCGCTCCAGCTGGCGCACCAATAAATAGACGATCAAGCCGATCAAGGTCAGGCTGATCAGCGCAATCAGGATCAGCCATTGCGCCGGGTACGGATTCATCTGATACAGCGGGCCGATTTCCAGGACCCACGGCGTGCCGACCATGCCGGCAAATACCCGGATCGAATCCCCACCCTTGCCCAGGGCCATCACGGTATCGCCTTCGGACACGCGGCGGCGCTGGTCTTCGTCCATATCGGCCTGATTGAGCATCACCAGGTGCATCTCGAAACCAAAGCCCTTGGCTTCCTTCAGGTCTGCGAGTTTCTGCGGTTGCTCCGCCACCGGGAAACGCACCAGCTCATCGGCCAGCAGGTAAATCGTCGCGCGGGCCAGTTGTTCGCTGATTTGCTGCACTTCACCGGTCAGCAACAGTTGCTCCTGGTCACTGACCAAGCGCAGCACCCTGGCCGCGTGAGGCCCGGTTTGCTCCACCAACACCTGGCCGCGTTGCAGACGGCTACGCTGGGTCAGGTCCAGGTGCGCCTCGGCCACGGTCTGCAATTGCAGCGGGATACCCAGCAAGCGCTCCCACACTGCCAGGGCGCGGCGGCGCTCGATGGCACTCATGGGTTGCAGGTTGTCGCCCATCAGCGCGAAGGTGCCGTGGGCCAGGCGCTCGCGGTACTGGCCGCTGCGCACTTCATTGAGCAGGTGCAAGGCCAGTACGCCGAGCAACGCCACCAGAATCAGCGCCGCGCACATGCCGCCGTAGATGCGCAGGAAGATTGAGTTCACGGCGTCAGGTCAGCCGCGGCTTCGGGGACGAACAGATAGCCTTTGCTGCGAATGGTCTTGATCAGGCGTGGGTGGATCGGATCGTCGCCGATTTTCGGGCGGATGCGCGAGATGCGCACGTCGATGGAGCGGTCCTGGCCGTCATAGCCAATGCCGCGCAAGGCGGTGAAGATTTCTTCCCGGGACAGGATCCGCCCGGCATTCGCCACCAGCAACCACAGCAGGTCGAATTCGGCGCTGGTCAGTTCGATGCCGCCCTCATGCAGCCAGGCTTCACGCAGGGCGTTGTCCACCACCAGCGGGCCGAATTGCAGGCGCCGCTGTTTTTCGGGGAGTGCCGGCTCGACGCTTTCGCTGCGCCGCAGCAGGGCCTGGATGCGTGCCAGCAACAGGCGTGGACGCACGGGTTTGCACACGTAATCGTCGGCACCCATGTCCAGGCCCAGCACCTGGTCCATGTCGTCGGTGCGCGCGGTCAGCATCAGGATCACCCCGTCGTAGCGCTCGCGCACCTTGCGGCAAATGCTCAGGCCGTCTTCACCGGGCAACATCAGGTCGAGGATCACCAGGTCCGGCTGCTCGGCGATGATCCGCGCCGCCGCGAGGGCGCCATTGCCTTCCACCGACACCCGCAAGCCGTTGCTCTCCAGGTAGTCACGGGTCAACTCGGCCAGTCGCTCGTCGTCCTCGACAATCAATACCTGCCAGGCTTCTTGCTCCATGCGTTACCTCGGTTCTAATTATTGTAGGGGCGGGTTTGCCCGAGAAAACTCGAGGGCGCCGCGTTTATTCAGGTTTCCAGCGTCATCGTTGACGTCCTTCGCGGGCAAGCCCGCTCCTACAGTTGTCATGTAGGCGAGGCATAAACTGTATGGATAACCGCCGATTGTAGCAACGGGCCGGCCCTCTGCCACAAGCGCGCAAATGCGTTCGGACATCGTGTTTTTTTGTGATAGGGTTCGCGCCCGCAAAAATCCAACCGGTTGTTTTTACCTCGGAATATTCGGTGACAAACGGCGCAATGCAGCAGTACTGCGGCCTACACGGCCATTCCACGTTTCATACACATTTTACCCACAGCGTTATCCACAGGTAGTCCGTTGCTAAGCCCCCCAAAACGCATTATCTTGTAGGTCGTCGCCAAAAAAACCCTACATGTAGGGTTTTCAGCGAAAAGACCAAACACAAATCAGACAAGAAACTCAAGCTCTTTCTTGCTCCTGTTTGGTGAACTTAAGCCTTTTTCAGAAGACCAAACCGCGCACGCGGATGGCAGCCGCTTTCTGCCCCGATCAGGCGAAAACGGTACGGGTGTTGCAGTACGAAACTGTCACCCACCAGGAATACGGTAAAGAGCCCCAAGGCTTGTAACCGAAGACTTCGGCATGGAAGCGGCGCGAACAGCTCCCTTCCTCCTGTCCCGAAGTTGTTATGCCAGGCCCCTGGCCTGTTGTAAGTGCTTCAGGACGGAACGGTGGGCACCGTGATGGTGCCCAAATAAATATAGAATGTGGAGACAACCCCCCATGCAAACCGACACAACTCGCGAGAACCCGCAGGGCTCCGTGCCGCAGGCCGCTGATTCGAACCTGGATCTGTCCGCCACCGCGCCCGGCCAATTGCGTGTGATCAAGCGTAACGGCACTGTCGTTCCTTACACCGATGACAAAATCACCGTCGCGATCACCAAAGCGTTTCTTGCAGTTGAAGGCGGCACCGCTGCTGCCTCGTCGCGCATCCACGACACCGTTGCCCGCCTGACCGAACAGGTCACCGCAACCTTCAAGCGTCGCATGCCATCGGGCGGCACCATTCACATCGAAGAAATCCAGGACCAGGTCGAACTGGCCCTGATGCGTGCCGGCGAGCAGAAAGTCGCCCGCGACTACGTGATCTACCGTGACTCGCGCGCCAAGGAACGTGCCGTACGTTCCCCGGCCGAAGAAGCTGCCGTACAAGCTCACCCGTCGATCCGCATCACCCTGGCCGACGGTACGTTTGCACCGCTGGACCTGGGCCGCCTGAACACCATCATCACCGAGGCCTGCGAAGGCCTGGAAGAAGTCGATGGCGACCTGATCCAGCGCGAAACCCTGAAGAACCTGTACGACGGCGTGGCCCTGACCGACGTCAACACCGCACTGGTGATGACCGCCCGTACCCTGGTCGAGCGTGAGCCGAACTACTCGTTCGTCACCGCGCGCCTGCTGATGGACACCCTGCGTGCCGAAGGCCTGGGCTTCCTGAAAGTCGCCGACAGCGCCACCCACCACGAGATGGCCGACCTGTACGCCAAGGCCCTGCCGGCCTACATCGCCAAGGGTATCGAATTCGAATTGCTGAACCCGATCCTGGCCACCTTCGACCTGGAAAAACTCGGCAAGGCGATCAACCACGAGCGCGACCAGCAGTTCACTTACCTGGGCCTGCAAACCCTGTACGACCGTTACTTCATCCACAAGGACGGGATCCGCTTCGAACTGCCGCAAGTGTTCTTCATGCGCGTGGCCATGGGCCTGGCGATCGAAGAGAAGCAGAAAGAAGACCGTGCCATCGAGTTCTACAACCTGTTGTCGTCCTTCGACTACATGTCGTCGACCCCGACCCTGTTCAACGCCGGTACCCTGCGTCCACAGCTGTCCAGCTGCTACCTGACCACCGTGCCGGATGACCTGTCGGGCATCTACCACGCGATCCACGACAACGCCATGCTGTCCAAATTCGCTGGCGGCCTGGGTAACGACTGGACCCCGGTGCGTGCGCTGGGTTCGTACATCAAGGGCACCAACGGCAAGTCCCAGGGCGTTGTACCGTTCCTCAAAGTAGTGAACGACACCGCCGTAGCCGTGAACCAGGGTGGCAAGCGCAAGGGCGCTGTATGTGCCTACCTGGAAACCTGGCACATGGACATCGAAGAGTTCATCGAGCTGCGCAAGAACACCGGTGATGACCGTCGTCGTACCCACGACATGAACACCGCCAACTGGATCCCTGACCTGTTCATGAAGCGCGTCTTCGATGACGGCAAGTGGACCCTGTTCTCGCCATCCGAAGTACCGGACCTGCACGACCTGACCGGCAAGGCTTTCGAAGAGCGCTACGAGTACTACGAAGCCCTCACCGAATACCCGGGCAAGGTCAAGCTGTTCAAGACCATCCAGGCCAAAGACCTGTGGCGCAAAATGCTCTCCATGCTGTTTGAAACCGGCCACCCATGGCTGACCTTCAAAGACCCGTGCAACCTGCGCAGCCCGCAGCAGCACGTGGGCGTGGTCCACAGCTCGAACCTGTGCACCGAGATCACCTTGAACACCAACAAGGACGAGATCGCCGTTTGCAACCTGGGCTCGATCAACCTGCCGAACCACATCGTCAACGGCAAGCTGGACACCGCCAAGCTGGAACGCACCGTGAACACCGCCGTTCGCATGCTCGATAACGTTATCGACATCAACTATTACTCGGTACCCCAGGCGCAGAACTCCAACTTCAAGCACCGTCCGGTCGGCCTGGGCATCATGGGCTTCCAGGACGCGCTGTACCTGCAGCACATTCCTTACGGTTCGGACGCTGCAGTCGAGTTCGCCGACAAGTCCATGGAAGCGGTCAGCTACTACGCGATCCAGGCTTCCTGCGACCTGGCCGACGAGCGTGGCGCCTACGAGACGTTCCAGGGTTCGCTGTGGTCCAAAGGCATCCTGCCGCTGGATTCGCAACAGATCCTGATCGAGCAACGTGGCCAGAAGTACATCGACGTTGACCTGAACGAATCCCTGGACTGGGCGCCGGTACGTGCCCGTGTGCAGAAAGGCATTCGTAACTCCAACATCATGGCCATCGCACCGACCGCCACCATCGCCAACATCACTGGCGTATCGCAGTCGATCGAACCGACCTACCAGAACCTGTATGTGAAATCGAACCTGTCGGGCGAATTCACCGTGATCAACCCGTACCTGGTTCGCGACCTGAAAGCCCGCGGCCTGTGGGACTCGGTCATGATCAACGACCTGAAGTACTACGACGGTTCGGTGCAGCAGATCGAGCGCATCCCGCAAGAACTCAAAGAGCTCTACGCGACTGCCTTCGAAGTGGACACCAAGTGGATCGTCGACGCCGCCAGCCGTCGCCAGAAGTGGATCGACCAGGCTCAGTCGCTGAACCTGTACATCGCCGGCGCATCGGGCAAGAAGCTCGACGTGACCTACCGCATGGCCTGGTACCGTGGCCTGAAAACCACTTACTACCTCCGTGCCCTGGCTGCCACCAGCACCGAGAAGTCGACCATCAACACCGGCAAGCTGAACGCTGTTTCCAGCGGCGGCAACCACGGTGATGATTCGGTTCTCGCCGCACCTGCCGGCCCGGCGCCAGTGCCTAAAGCCTGCGCGATCGACGAGCCGGATTGCGAAGCTTGCCAATAAGCTGAGCACACCCTGGGTCTAACCACCCAAGGTTGAAAAACCCCCGATAGGCCTACGGCGTATCGGGGGTTTCTTTTGCCTGGAACAACACCGTCGCGATTCGCGCAGGTATTTCACCTCCTTGAAAACATCGGTGGGCTTCTGGCCGACGTGCATCATGGCGATTTTTATCGCTGAAACAGTGATGCAGTTGCCGCCAGGGCCCTGACTGAATCCGCTCCAGATATCGCCCGGCTGGCCTTGTACCGTTCCGACAGTCGTGTATCCGCCTGTGACGCCCCCACCTATAGGCGTTATCTGAACGTCCAAAAAAAAGCCCCTCACGCGAGGGGCTTTTCGGTAAAGCGAGTTAAAGCGACAACATCAGGTCATCTGAATGATGGTCTGCATGATGGTGCTTTGGGTGGAGATGGTCTTGGCGTTCGCCTGATAGTTGCTCTGGGCCTTGATCAGGTCCACCAGCTCGTTGGTCAGGTTGACGTTGGAGTTCTCCAGGGAGTTGGCCACGATCGAACCCAGGGTACCGACTTGCGGGGTATCAAAACCCGGCTGGCCCGACGCGAAGGTTTCTTTCCAGGTGGTGCCGCCGGCTGGCTGCAGGCCCTGCTCGTTGTTGAAGCTGGCCAGGGAGATCTGGCCGATGGCCTTGCTCTGCTGGTTGCTGAACGTGGCGAACAGTACGCCGCTGCCGTCGATTTTCAGCCCGGTGATTTGCCCGGTGGCGTAGCCATCGGTGGTCGGCGGGTTGCGGTAGGTGGCGGAGTTGTACTGGGTGATGTTCCCCATGTTGACGGCCACGCCGTCTGCGTTGGCGGCCGCACCGTTAGGCGTCCAGACACCATTGACCAGGCCGCCCGGCTTCCAGTCGGAAATGGTCAGGGTGGTATTGGAAGCGGTGGCTGGCGGGGTAACGATCCCGGTCAGCTTGCCGGAGGTGTCAAACGACAGCGTCGAGGCGACTGGCGCCTTCACGTCAGTACCGGTGCCGCTGATCGGCGAGCCGTCAGGGTTGCGCCCATCGATCAGGGTGTAGGACTTCCAGGTGTTGGAGTCGGTCTTCACCAAGTACTGCACCATCGGATGCGCGTTGCCCTGCGTATCGTAGAGCGTGGTGGAATATTGAGTGGTGAAGCTGTCCGATTTGGTCGGATCAAACGGGTGCGCCGTCTGGTCGATCGCCGTCTCGGAGGAGTTCAGGTTACTGGTGGAATCCACCTTGCTCGAAGCCTTCGGCGGCAGGTACGACAGGTTGAGCTGCAGGTCGGTCAAGCCGCCCTTCTGGATGTTGCCATCTGCATCCGCTGCGTAGCCTTGCAGCCGCGAGGTGCCGGTGTTGTTGGTGATGTAGCCGTCCTTGTCGGCCCGGAACGCACCGTTGCGGGTGTATTCCAGCGAACCGTCGCTGCCCTTCTGCACGAAGAAGCCGCCGCCCTGGATCGCCATGTCGAGCGTGCCGCCGCTGTTGTTGACGTCACCCTGGGTGAACTGCTGGGACACGGCCGCCAGGTTCACGCCATTGCCGATGCTGTTCTGGCCGGTACCCAGCTTGGAAGCCGCGTAGATATCCGCGAATTCCGCACGGGACGACTTGAAGCCGGTGGTCGCGACGTTGGCGATGTTGTTACCCGTCACGTCCAGTTGTTTGTTGGCCGCATAGAGGCCGCTAAGGCCGATGTTAAAAGACATTGTTCTCTCCTTTTGCCGTATTTAGCCGGCTCTATGTACCGATAGTCTGAATTTGCGACAGCTTGATACTGCCCAGGCCGCCCGCCAGGTTCAGCACCATTTCAGCGCCGTTCGTGCCCAGGGTTACGCTGGTCACCGTTGCCGGCAGCGAGGTGGCGAGGGCCACCGAGTCACCCTTGTCATTCTTGGTGGTGGCATTGAAGGTGTAGGTGCCGGGTGGCGCCGTCTCACCCGCATCGGTCTTGCCGTCCCAGACGAAGCTGGAGTTGCCGGCGCTCTGGGCGCCCATGTCGATGGTGCGAACGACGTTGCCATCCTTGTCGGTGATCTTGACGGAGACGTTGCCCGTCGCCGCCGTCACCGCCACGGAACCGGTCATGCTCTTGCTGGTATCCACCATCGCCTTGTCGGTCTGGGTGATGACCGAACGCCCCACCAGCGACGAAGCCTGCAGCGCCTGGGAGGAGCTGAAGTTGCTGGAAATCGCATTCACCGAGTCATTCAGGTTATTGATGCCTTCCAGACTGCTGAACTGCGCCAACTGTGCGACGAACGCGCCATTGTCCTGGGGCGACAGCGGGTCCTGGTTTTTCAGCTGGGTCACCAGCAATTGCAGGAACGCGTCCTTGCCCATCGCCTGGTTGCCCGTCGCCGACTTGGCGGCGTCACCGACGCTGGTGTTATCTGTCGCCGTCTTGACCTTGGAGTTAAAAAGGTCCTGGACTGCCGTGTTCGTCGAACTGTTATCAACAATGGCCATTATTTGGCGCCCCTTATCACTGACCCAGGGTCAGGACCTTCTGCATCATGGTTTTGGCGGTATTCATCATTTCCGCGTTGGTCTGGAACGAGCGGCTGGCGGAAATCATGTCGGCCATTTCCTCGACCACGTTGACGTTGGGGTAGTACACGTACCCTTTTTCGTTCGCGGCAGGGTGGTTCGGCTCGTAGCGGGCTTCGAGGTTGCTCTGGTCTTCGACCACACCGAGCACCTGCACGCCCTGGCCTGCGGCATCCTGGTTCTGGAACAGCGAATCGCCGCTGCCACTCTGGCCGCCCTGGCCGCCCTGGAACATGGTGGCGAACACCGGGTGCCGGGCGCGGTAGGTCTGGTCGATGCTCGAAGACACGGTCTCGGCGTTGGCGATGTTACTGGCGACGGTGTTGAGGCGCGTGGTCTGCGCACTCATGCCACTACCGGCAATATTGAAAACACTGGCGAGGGACATGGCTTATTCTCCACGCAGGGCTGACATCAGCCCTTTGAATTTGCTGTTGAGCAGGGTGAAGCTGGCCTGGAAGTTCACTGAGTTCTCGGCGTAGGCCGATTGCTCCAACTGGGCGTCCACGGTGTTCTGGTCGATCGACGGTTGCATCGGCGTGCGATACAGCAGCGACTCGTCACCATTGCCCAGGCCTTGCGCCTCGATATGACGGCTGTTGGTCATGTTCAGGGCGAAGGTGCCGTTCTTGGTCTTGTCTTGCTGGGCGGCGAGCACGGCAGAGAAGTCCAGGTCCCGAGCCTTGTAGTTCGGGGTGTCGGCGTTGGCGATGTTGTTGGCCAGGACTTCGGCACGCTGGGCGCGAAAGCCCAGTGCTTGTTCGTGGATACCGAGCGCTTTATCGAAGCTGATGCTCATGGCGGAAACCTTTAGGGGCTGACCTGCTTTTCGTAACAAGGATTTAGCAAGGGCCATGCCAAGTTGCTTGAGCCCCGTAAATCAAGGGTTTTCGAGGGAATTGCCGGCGGCAATGCCAGAAAAGCGGCAAAGGGTTTCCGCGAAACGCCAGTAAAGCGGCAATGAGGGCTTGCCGCTTTGCGGCCATAAAAAAAGGGAGGCCTGTGCAGGCCTCCCTTTTTGTCCAAGCACTCATCACTTGGCCTGGTAAATGATTCCAGGACTGCACTGCACCATCTGGTAATGATCCGGCAAACCGTTCAGCGCCTCGGAAGCCCCCAGGAACAGATAACCGCCACGCTTGAGGGTGCCGTGGATGCGCAACAGAATGTCTTTCTTCACCTCGGCCGAGAAGTAGATCAGCACGTTGCGGCAAAACACCATGTCGAACTTGCCCAGGCTGGCATAACTGTCCAGCAGGTTGAACGAACGAAACTCCACCCGGCTCTTGATCGGCGCCTTGACCGCCCAACGCCCTGCTCCCTTGGGATCGAAGAAACGCTGCAAGCGCTCCTGGGACAACCCGCGCCCCAGCGCCAGGCTGTCGTACTCGCCGGTCTTGCAGTTGGTGAGCATGGTGCCGGACAAATCCGTGGCCACGATTTGCGCCCCGGCCTTCAACTGGCCCATGTTGGTCCGCTCGAACTCATCGATGGCCATCGAAATCGAATACGGTTCCTGTCCCGACGAACAGGCGGCCGACCAGATGCGCAGGCGCTGGCCGGGAGCGGCCTTGATCGCCTCGGGCAGCACCTTGTTCTTGAGCACTTCAAACGGATAGGTATCGCGAAACCACAAGGTTTCGTTGGTGGTCATGGCGTCGACCACCATCTCCTTGAGCCCGCTGCGTGGCTGGCCCTGGATCCGTTGCACCAACTCCCCGAGGGACTTGATGCCTTGCTGCTCCATCAGTTTGTTGAGACGGCTGGATACCAGGTACTGCTTGTTTTCACCGAGCAATATGCCACAGGCCTTTTCCAGGAAGACCCGGAACTGTTCGAAATCCAAATTACCCGTAGACAATGATACCGCCTCTTAAATCGTGTGACCGCCAGGGAAAAGGCCCCTAGCCGTGATCTGCTGCCTTGATCCGGTCGACTACCCGGGATGCCAGGTCATCAGGGCGGAATTTGGCCAGGAAGTCATCGGCACCGACCTTCTTGACCATCGCCTGATTGAATACACCCGACAACGAAGTATGCAGGATGATATGTAGTTTTTGCATGCGTGGGTCGTTGCGTATCTCGGCCGTGAGGGTGTAGCCGTCCATTTCCGGCATCTCGATGTCGGAGATCATCATCAGGAATTCTTCTTCCGGCTTCTTGCCCTCATCCACCAGCTTGCGCAGGTAATCCAGGGCCTGGCGACCGTCATTGAGCGCGACCACTTCGACCCCAACGGTCTGCAGGCAACGGGACACCTGCTTGCGCGCGACCGAAGAGTCGTCCACCGTCAGCACCCGCAGCGAGATCGCCTTGTGCGCGGTTTCGGCGTCTACCACGCCCACCGATATCGCCTCGGAGGTCGGGGCCACTTCGGCGAGGATTTTCTCCACGTCGATGATTTCCACCAACTGGTTGTCGACCCGCGTCACCGCCGTGAGGTAGTGATCGCGACCGGTGCCCTTGGGCGGCGGATGGATCTCTTCCCAGTTCATGTTGACGATGCGCTCCACCGAGCGCACCAGGAAACCCTGGGTCTTGGTGTTGTACTCGGTAATGATCACGAATGGGCTCTCGCGGTCCTGCAACCCCGCCGAACCGGTGGCCATTGCCAGGTCAAGAATCGGGATGGTCGCGCCACGAATGTTGGCCACACCGCAAACCACCGGGCTGGACTTGGGCATTATTGTCAGCTTGGGACACTGCAGCACTTCGCGAACCTTGAAGACATTAATCCCGTACAGCTGCTTGCCGTCCAGACGGAACAACAGCAACTCCAGGCGATTCTGCCCCACCAGCTGTGTGCGCTGGTTCACTGAATCCATTACACCGGCCATGCCCAGACTCCTACGCTAAAACTTAGGGGTACGACGCGTACCCAACACTAAACGGCACGAGCTTTGCTTTTTTATTGGCCATGGACATCAAAACGACAGTTTCCCGACGCCTCCGATCCCCACAGTACCGCAGATTGCTCTGCGTCTCGATGGCGTTGCTTGCCTTGGCTACGGGCCAGCCGGCCCGCGCCGATAACGTCACCTTGCCTGATCTGCTTATCGGCGTCACTCAAGGCTTTCTTGAGTTCACTGTAGAAGATTATCTGGCCACGACGCAGACACCGGGCCGCTACGAAATCCAGGTCAACCAGCTCGATCCGCGCCTGCGCATGCCCATGTGCGACAGAGAATTGACAGCCTCCCTGGAAAGCCCCGCCCAGCCCATCGGGCGCGTGACCGTGAAAGTGCGCTGCGAAGGCGCCTCGCCCTGGACGGTGTTCGTGCCCGCCCAGGTCAAACTGTTTCGCGAAGTGGTGGTGGTGACGCGCCCGCTGAAACGTACCGGAATCATTGGTTATGATGACGTCGCGATGCGCGAGCGCGACATCAGCATGATCACCCAGAGCTACCTCACGTCCCTTGACCAGGCACTCGGGCAGAAACTTACCCGACCAATGGTCGCCGACCAGGTGATTACCCTGGTCCATCTCGAGCAGGCCGAAGTCGTGCGCAAAGGTGACCAGGTGGTGATTTCCGCCAGCAGCGGTGGCCTGAATGTAAAAATGCCGGGGGAAGCCCTGTCCAACGGCGGCATGAGTGAACAGATTCGCGTCAAGAACCTGAATTCCAACCGCGTGATCAAGGCCCGGGTGACTGCGCCGGGGCAGGTTGAGGTGGCTTTATAGATCACTGGCATCGGACGCCAGCTTTTCCTACACTGTGCGCAAAGCGGCATCGCGCATAGGTTTATTGTCAATCGAGCCTAAAGTTTGTCCGGGTATGGCCGAAAACATGGCAAGCGTCCAAATACCCAGAGGTTTTTTTAACATGGTCATCGATTTCAGTCGTTTGAATAACGCCCTGCCAACGCCCGGTTCTTCGCGCACCAACGGTGCCAAAGACAGCGTTGAAGCCAAGTCCCAGCCTCTGCCTGCCAAGACAGAACAGGCCGGTGCGAGCCAAAGCGGGGAATCGGTACACCTGAGCAATGAGGCTCAACAGTTGCAGAAGGTCACTGACTCGCTGAGCGATCAGCCAGTTGTCAATAAAGCCCGTGTGGCCGAATTGAAACAGGCGATTGCCGATGGCAGCTATAAGGTCGACAGCAACCGTGTAGCCAGCAAACTGCTTAACTTCGAAGCCGAGCGCTAGGCAAAGGCCTGCGCCAGGCTTTTGGACGCTTAAACCCCAAGGCCAGCCATGCACGACGAAAACTTGCTACAACTGATCATTGAAGACCTGCCTCCCGCACAGCAGCTGCTGGAGCTCCTTCGAGAAGAATCACTGGCCCTGTACGGCCGGGACATGCGCATGCTGGAAGAAATCCTGGCGCGCAAGCAATCGCTGATCGTCCTGCTGGAACAGCACGGCAAGAAGCGCAGCCAGATTCTGATCAGCCTGGGCCTCACGGCCGACCACAAGGGCCTGGAACAACTCGCCAGCCACTCCACGGTGGGCGACCAGTTGCTGGCCCAGAGCAAAGAACTCAACCAGTTGCTGACCCTGTGCCAGGAAACCAACCTCCTCAACGGCCAGGCCATCCAGCTTCAGCAAGCCACGACCGCCAATCAGTTGCGTATCCTCCACGGCGGCGAGCCTCCGGCTCTCTACAACGCTCAAGGCTCCACCTCACGCCTGGCCAAGCCAAGCACCCGCAGCCAAGCCTGAAACCAGTTTGAGCGCGCCCTATCCAAGTCGCGCCACATACTGGCAAAATGACAGCACTTGCGTGTAGTCGTATTTTGTCTGGAGATGGAAGAACCGTGTTCAACGCCCTTAACGCGGAAGATGCTCCGCAGCCACCCAAGGTACTCACCACGCCGCTGGAAATCGCTGGCACCTTGCGGATGCTGCAAGAAAGCCATGATCCGCTGATCATCACCTTCCATGAACGCAACCAGCGGTTTCAAAGCTACCTGGTGGAAATCGACCGGGACAGCAAGACACTGGCCCTGGACGAAATGGTCCCGCGCGACGGCGAACGCTACCTCGAGAATGGCGAAGCTTTCCGGATCGAAGGTTTTCACGAGGGGGTGCGGGTAGCCTGGGAAAGCAACGGCACCCTGACCCTCGATGAAGCCGGCGGCCACCGTATTTACCGCGGCAGCATGCCTGGCGAGGTGATTTACCATCAGCGTCGCAACGCCTTCCGCGCGGCGCTGAAGCTGGCGCAACTGGTGAGCGTCGAACTGGGCGGCGACAAACTCAAGGCCCCCATCAGCGGCAAGTTGCTGGATATTTCCGCCACCGGCTGCAAATTGCGCTTCGAAGGGGATATTTCCGAGCGCCTGCAACTGGGCCAGGTCTACGACCGATTTATCGCCGCGCTACCCTTTGGCAGCATGACCACCTCGGTAGAACTGCGTTACCTGCACTTCGAAGAAAGGATCAACACCACCTTCGCCGGCCTACGTTTTCATAACATGAGCGGGCTGGTGCAGCGCCAGGTCGAGCGGTTTGTGTATCAACTGCAGCGTGAAGCGCGCCGGTTTGACAAGGACGACGACCTTTAAACAATAAAGGTCGCGACAAAAAAACGGGCAGTCCCTCAAGGGGGCTGCCCGTTTTTGCTTTCAGGGGCGCGCCCTGCTCAAGTCGTGGGGGTGATCATCCGGGTCCGGATGCTCTGGTGGCTCGGTGACAGGCTCCGGCTGATCCAGCTCGGGATCGACTACTGGCTCGGGATCCACAACGGCGGTCTGCATCTGGTCCTGCACCACCTGTTCGTCCACTCGCGGATCGAGGCACGCTACCAGGGGCGAGCTGGACATGCTGTCGGGCATCGCCACGTGATGCAGCGGTGCGTCGTCCACCTGATGCAGGTTGGTGACCGCCTTGGGCCGGATGCGCCACACCAGGATCAATGCGCACACGCTGAAAAACGCATACAGCATATGGCTGCCGAACAGCTTCATCACCACACCGGCCAACAGCGGGCCGACACTGGCGCCGATGCCGTAGGTCACCAGCAACATCGCAGTGAGCGACACCCGGCGATCACCCTCGACGTGGTCGTTGGAAAACGCCACAGCCAGCGGGTACAGGCAGAACTGCACCAGGGAACAGAGAAAGCCCGCGACGAACAGCACTTCCAGTGGTACCTGGGTCATGATCGCCAACGGCAACGCGGCCACCGCCAGGCACAAGGCGAAACAGCGAATCAACAGCGCGCGGTCATATCGATCGGAAAGCCAGCCCAACGGCCACTGCACCAGCAGCCCGGCGAAAATGCAGCTACCCATGAACAGGCCGACCTGCTCGGTGGTCAGCCCTTGCTGAGACGCGTACAGCGGCGCCAAACCGTAGAACGAGCCGACGATCAGCCCGGCCCCCAACACCGTACTGAGGGACTGCGGCACCCGCTTGATAAAGAAGCGCGGCTCCATCGGCGCCGGATGCAGCGGCGCCGGGTGAATGCGGCGAGTCATGGCCACCGGCACCAGGCACAGCGCAAAACACAGCGCGACCAGCATCAGCAACTCAAGCCCCAACTGCGGGTGCATCACAAGGATCAACTGGCCCAGCACCAGGCCCAGGTACGAGGCGATCATATAGCCGCTGAACACCGCACCGCGTTGCTTGGCTTCAGCTTGTTCGTTAAGCCAGCTCTCGATGACCATGTACTGGCACATCATGCCCAGGCCGACAATCATCCGCAGCACAATCCAGGCTGGCAGCCAGTTGATCAGCCCGTGGCCCAACACCGCCGCGCCGACGATCCCGGCACAGGTGGCGTAGGCCCGGATATGCCCGACGCGGCCAATCAGGCGGTGACCTATCTTGCCCCCCAACACCAGGCCAAAATAGTTGGCGGCCATCAACGCACCGACCCACAGGCTGTCGACGTGATCTGCCGCCAGGCGCAAGGCCAGGTAAGTACTGAGCAGGCCAGAGCCGATCAGCATCATCAGGGAAGCAAAATAAAGGGCTCGAAAAGGTTTCCAGATCTGGCGCATCGGCGTTCCGAGCGGCTCCTTGCTGTGGGTGTCAGGACTACCGGAATGATAGTCCCGCGTCGTCGGGTCCGGACAGCCAAAACATGCGGTTGCCGGGGAATATTTTGCTCATGCCAATTGGCTACGTGTCAGACGCTCGCCAGTCACCCGCGAGGTACAGGATGCAGACGAATACTTGCGCCGCCCCGCTCTTGCCTCCCGTGTGAACCTCAAACGCGGGCAAGGTTCGGTTGGTGTTTGAAAAGACTGCCGCACTCAAACGCCCGGCCACAAAAAAGCCCCGCCAGATAAATCTGATCGGGGCTTGCGGACGTCGAGGCCGCATGGGCAGCAACGGTGAAGTGGTGTCCCAGGGCCGGTTCGAACGGCCAACCTTCCCCTTAGGAGGGGGATGCTCTATCCAATTGAGCTACTGGGACTAATGACAGCCAACCGGCGATGGGCACGGCGACGGACGGCGTGCATGTTAACGGCGCAGGTGAATTTTGTCATGTCGTCCGTTGGCTTTTTGAGTGTAGGCCCATGCCAGTGACAGCCGGTGGTATTCCGCTCAACGATTACGGACGGTTCGGACCATCGTGCAAAATGCACTCCCCCAAAATGCCATCATTGCAAATTGCAACAGCATGACAATCTGAACACTATATAAATGTTTGATTTTAAAGGATTTATTGTCAATTAAAGACTGGCACGACACCTGCAATCCTTTATCCTACAAATACAGTCCGGCCCAGCCATCTGCGGAGAACATGCACATGAACAGCGCACTTCTACTAGCCCTCAATACCGTTGCACTGGCTGCGCTGGTGATGTTCCATTTTCAGTCCACCACTTCCGACGACGCCGCGCAGGTCAGCCAGGCGATTCCCCACCACCTGCAGCAGCGTCCGCAACTGGCTGTCATGAAGCCGAACATGCAATCCCCACTGCAACTGACCCAGGGCACTCAAGCTGCTCCTGCCACTGAACACTGGGTTTTCTGAACCGCTTACCGGAGCATTCCATGAACAAGTCCGCCTGGCTGTTTCTGACCCTGGCACTGGCCGCCGCCGGCCTCGGCCTGAACGTATTGTCGCAAGACGTACAGACAGTCTCCTTCGTCGCCGCCGGCGTGTTTGGCAGCCTGTGGGTCTTGGCAGTCTTCATTGGTCGCCGCATCAAATTCGATCCCGTACTGCGCTGAATCCCCCCGCTCGTCGCCCTCGCTAAAATCGCTGCCACGCCTCGGCTCGTCCGTCCGGACAGCCGACCATATGTCGCTCCGCATTCGTAAATTGGCAATTTGCCACTAATCTTAAAGTTAAGGGCAAAAGGCCATATTGCTATAGGATGTGCGCCCGAAAAGCCTTTTGCGCCCAGGGTCTGCGGGCTCAACACTCATTTGGGTGCGTCCGCGGAAAGTTTTCCAACCAGTCCGCAAATTTTGAAATGAGTACTGGCATAAAGCCGGTAGCCGGTTCAATATTTGTCACAGAATTGACGCCAAGGAACTGGCAAATCTGAGGCATGATGCGGCCTCTTTGCAATTCAGGTTGAACATTTGGCAGCAAACCTTGTCCTAACATGCATCTTGCGGCCAATTCCAAAAACCGCTCCCCTGAACTAACCGGTTAAATATATGCGCCCATTGAAACAGGCAATTTATTCCAGCCGTACGGCTGACAAGTTCGTCGTACGTCTGCCAGACGGAATGCGGGAACGCATTGCCGAGGTGGCTCGCAATCATCACCGCAGCATGAACTCTGAAATCATCGCACGCCTGGAACAAAGCCTGATTCAGGAAGGTGCGCTGGGCGACGAGCTGAGCATGCGCCTGGACAGCCCCGAGCTGTCACTGCACGAACGCGAACTGCTGCAGCGTTTTCGTCAGCTCTCCCACCGCCAGCAAAATGCTCTCGTCTCGCTGATCGCCCACGACGTTGAGGCAGCTGCAGAAGCCAACTGATTGGCAACTGAAAGCTGAAAGCCAGCCATGCGCTGGCTTTTTTTTTGCCCGGGATTTGGTCAGGAAAGGATCAAGGGGCAAATGCCCCCGATCCATGGAAGGGATCAAAGCAGGAAGATGGTTGCCAGGCCCAGGAAGATGAAGAAGCCGCCACTGTCGGTCATGGCCGTGATCATCACACTGGCGCCCATCGCCGGGTCTCGTCCAAGGCGCACCAGGGTCATTGGAATCAGAACCCCCATCAACGCTGCCAGCAGCAGGTTAAGCGTCATGGCCGCCGTCATGACCACGCCGAGCGACCAGCTGCCATACAGCAGGTACGCCACGATACCGATGACACCGCCCCACACCAGGCCGTTGATCAGCGCGACCGCAAGCTCCTTGCGCATCAAACGCTTGCCATGCCCGGTCCCCACCTGATCCAGCGCCATGGCGCGGACGATCATGGTGATGGTCTGGTTACCCGAGTTACCGCCAATACCCGCCACAATCGGCATCAGCGCAGCCAGGGCCACGAGCTTCTCGATGGAGCCTTCAAACAGGCCGATCACCCGTGAAGCAATAAACGCGGTAATCAAATTCACCGCCAGCCAGGCCCAGCGGTTACGCAGGGACTTCCAGACCGACGCAAAAATATCCTCTTCTTCCCGCAGACCGGCCATGTTGAGGACTTCGCTTTCGCTCTCCTCACGAATCAGGTCGACCATTTCATCGATGGTCAGACGGCCGATCAGCTTGCCGTTCTTGTCGACCACCGGGGCCGAGATCAAGTCATAACGCTCAAACGCCTGGGCCGCGTCGTAAGCGTCTTCGTCAGGATGGAAACTCACCGGGTCACTGGCCATGACGTCCGCGACTTTCTTGTCCGGATCATTGACCAGCAGGCGCTTGATCGGCAGTACGCCCTTGAGGATCCCTTCGTAGTCGACCACGAACAGCTTGTCGGTGTGGCCTGGCAGCTCTTTCAACCGGCGCAGGTAGCGCAGAACCACTTCCAGGCTGACGTCTTCGCGGATGGTGACCATCTCGAAGTCCATCAACGCACCGACCTGCTCCTCGTCGTAGGACAACGCCGAGCGCACACGCTCGCGCTGCTGGCCATCGAGGGTTTCCATCAGCTCATGGACGACGTCACGCGGCAGCTCGGAAGCCAGGTCAGCGAGTTCGTCGGCATCCATGTCCTTGGCGGCCGCCAGGAGCTCGTGATCGTCCATGTCGGCGATCAGGGTTTCACGGACCGAGTCGGATACTTCGAGGAGGATGTCGCCGTCGCGGTCAGCCTTGACCAACTGCCAAAGGGTCAGGCGGTCATTCAGCGGCAAGGCTTCGAGGATGTAGGCAACGTCGGCGGAGTGCAGGTCATCGAGCTTGCGTTGCAACTCGACAAGGTTTTGCCGGTGGACCAGGTTCTCGACCCGGTCGTTGTTCGCGCCTTCCTGGCGATGCGTCAGGTCTTCGACCACGCGCTGGCGCTGCAGCAGCTCGACGACTTGAGCCAGGCGATCCTGCAGGCTTTCTTGTGTTTTCTTTACTTCAACTTCGGTCATAGGCGAACTCCACTCCCAGCAGCGGGGCACGCCGGAAGGATCAATCAGTCAATTCATGATTGGTAAAACGGGGTACTGAGTAACTACTGGGTAAGTCCATGGAGGTGTTCCACAAGCCCCGGCGGGGCTGACGGGCGCAATGATACACCGGGCGGCCGCGTTTAACGTCAAAAAACTGGAAAGAACAAGCGCTTGCGACACAAAGCTGAGCATTGGCCACACATATGAACTGCGACGACGCAGCTTGAAAGGAAAACACATGGGCGGGAGAAAAAGGCGCCCCGGGAAATAAAAACCCCAGACGGCAAAAAGCCCGCACTAGGCGGGCTTTTTGTTGTTTGGTGCACTCGACAGGATTCGAACCTGTGACCGCTCGGTTCGTAGCCGAGTACTCTATCCAGCTGAGCTACGAGTGCAGATTGTGTTTTTAGACCAGATCACAACTGGTTGAAGCCAAGCTACCTGCATTGCTGCAACTAACTCTTAAATGGTGCACTCGACAGGATTCGAACCTGTGACCGCTCGGTTCGTAGCCGAGTACTCTATCCAGCTGAGCTACGAGTGCATTTGTTGCCGCGCATTATAGGCCGTTCAATCTCTATGTAAAGCTATTTTTTCGTTTAGCTTCAACAACTTAGCGAAAAAACCAGATTGCAACGTACTAAGCAAATAATGGCGGAGAACGGGGGATTCGAACCCCCGACACCCTTTTGAGGTGTACTCCCTTAGCAGGGGAGCGCCTTCGGCCACTCGGCCAGCTCTCCGCAACACGGGGCGTATATTAACCAGCTTCATCCCCGTTTGCAAACATAAAAAACGATAAAAATTAATGGCTTGGTTCTTCGTCCTTCTCTTTCTTGATCCGCAGGTAGATTTCCTCGCGGTGGACAGCCACCTCTTTCGGAGCGTTAACCCCGATACGCACTTGATTGCCTTTGACGCCGAGCACGGTCACGGTGATTTCGCCATCACCAATAATCAGGCTTTCTGCGCATCGACGAGTCAGAATCAGCATACCTTTCTCCTCACGCATTTCATTTCGGGAACAACAGTCTGCAAAAAAAAGGCATTCGACCTACAACCAAATGGCCATAGCCCTACACGCCTAAGTATTGTCGAGCGCAGGTAAAAGAACAGGTCTTCATCACGCGTCCGGCAAAAAAATGAAAGGCGCGGATAACCGCGCCTTCCTGGCAACGCATCACTCGCCCTGTCGGGCCGGAGCGTCCAGCTCAAAAGCGGTATGCAGTGCGCGTACAGCCAGTTCCAGGTACTTCTCTTCGATCACCACCGACACCTTGATTTCCGATGTGGAGATCATCTGGATGTTGATGCTTTCCTTGGCCAGGGCTTCGAACATGCGGCTGGCAACGCCCGCATGGGAACGCATGCCCACGCCCACGATCGACACCTTGGCAATCTTCGTATCGCCGACCACTTCACGGGCGCCGATTTCCTTCGCAGTGTTCTGCAGGATCCGCTCCGCCGCATCGTACTCGTTGCGGTGCACGGTGAAGGTGAAATCGGTGGTGTTATCGTGCGAGACGTTCTGCACGATCATGTCGACTTCGATGTTCGCGCCACTGATCGGGCCCAGGATCTTGAAAGCCACGCCCGGGGTGTCTGGCACGCCACGGATAGTCAGCTTGGCTTCATCACGGTTGAAAGCGATACCGGAAATGATCGGCTGTTCCATGGATTCCTCTTCATCAATAGTAATGAGGGTGCCCGGACCCTCCTTGAAGCTGTGCAGTACGCGCAGCGGAACGTTGTATTTGCCGGCGAACTCAACGGCACGGATCTGCAACACCTTGGAACCGAGGCTGGCCATTTCCAGCATCTCTTCGAAGGTGATCTTGTCCAGGCGCTGAGCCACGGACACGACCCGGGGGTCAGTGGTGTAGACGCCATCCACATCGGTGTAGATCTGGCATTCGTCAGCCTTCAGGGCTGCCGCCAGGGCCACGCCAGTGGTGTCGGAACCGCCACGACCGAGGGTGGTGATGTTGCCGTGCTCGTCGACGCCCTGGAAACCGGCGACAACTACCACACGACCGGCTTTCAGGTCAGCGCGAATCTTCTGGTCATCAATCTGCAGGATGCGGGCTTTAGTGTGCGCGCTATCCGTAAGAATGCGGACCTGGTTGCCAGTGTAGGACACCGCCGGCACACCACGCTTGTTCAGCGCCATGGCCAGCAATGCGATGGTCACCTGCTCACCGGTGGAAATGATCACGTCCAGTTCACGGGGAACCGGTTGCTGATCGCCACTGATTTGCTTGGCCAGATCGATCAGGCGATTGGTCTCGCCGCTCATGGCCGACAGCACCACCACCAGGTCATCGCCGGCATCGCGGAATTTCTTAACCTTGTCGGCGACCTGCTCGATTCTTTCGACAGAGCCGACCGAGGTGCCTCCAAATTTCTGTACGATCAAAGCCATTTCTAAGCCGCCTCAGCCCGTAAAGGGGCGCCTGTTATTCAATCAACCAGCACTGACTGAGCCCGCGACTAGACCACGAGCTCATTAACAGCGTCTTAAATACCTGCCTCGACAAACGGCACGGTCAGGGCCAGGGCCGCGTCCAGGGCGCCGGCGTCAACACCACCGCCTTGCGCCATGTCCGGACGACCACCGCCCTTCCCGCCCACTGCCGCGGCGGCTTGCTTCATCAAATCACCGGCCTTGAGTTGGCCAGTCAGGTCTTTGGTTACACCGGCAACCAGAACGACCTTTTCCTCATGGACACTGCCGAGCAGGATCACTGCGCGGCCGAGCTTGTTCTTCAACTGATCGACCAAGGCCAACAGCGCCTTGCCGTCCTGACCGTCCAGGCGTACGGCCAGCACTTTCACACCCTTGACGTCCAGGGCGGAAGCCGACAGATCGTCGCCCGCCGCGCTGGCCGCCTTGGCCTGCAACTGCTCCAGCTGTTTCTCCAGCTGACGGTTGCGCTCCAGTACGCCGGAGAGCTTGTCGATCAGGTTGTCGCGGCTGCCCTTGACCAGGCCGGCCGCTTCCTTGAGTTGTTCTTCTGCCGCATTGAGGTAGGCCAGGGCCGCAGCACCGGTGATCGCTTCAATACGACGTACGCCGGAAGCCACGCCGCCTTCGCTGATGATTTTCAGCAGGCCGATGTCGCCGGTACGGCTGGCGTGAATACCACCACACAGCTCCACCGAGAAGCTGCCGCCCATGCTCAATACGCGCACTTCGTCGCCGTACTTCTCGCCAAACAGCGCCATGGCGCCTTTCTTCCTGGCGCTCTCGATATCGGTTTCTTCGGTTTCCACCGGGGTGTTCTTGCGAATCTCGGCGTTGACGATGTCTTCCAGGGCCTTCAACTGCTCAGGCTTGATCGCCTCGAAATGACTGAAGTCAAAACGCAGGCGCTGGCTATCGACCAACGAACCCTTCTGTTGCACATGCTCACCCAGCACCTGACGCAACGCAGCGTGCAGCAAGTGAGTGGCAGAATGGTTCAAGGCAGTTGCATGCCGTACGTCGGCATCTACCTGAGTGTCCACCGGGGCGCCGACGGTCAGGTTGCCCAGCACCAGCACGCCGTGATGCAGAAACGCACCGCCGGTCTTGGTGGTGTCGCGCACTTCAAAACGACCGGAGGTGGAGCTCAGGAAACCACAGTCGCCAACCTGGCCACCGGATTCAGCGTAGAACGGGGTCTGGTCGAGGACCACAACGCCCTCGTCACCTTCGTTCAGCACGTCGACCGACTTGCCATCCTTATAGATAGCCACGATCTTGGCCGAGCCAACGGTGGCTTCGTAACCAATGAACGAAGTCGCCACATCAACCTTTACCAGGGTGTTGTAGTCCAGGCCAAAGGAGCTGGCGGAACGGGCACGGACGCGCTGGGCTTCCATCTCACGCTCAAACCCGGCCTCGTCGATGGTCAGCTCGCGTTCGCGGGCGATGTCGGCGGTCAGGTCCATCGGGAAACCGTAGGTGTCGTACAGCTTGAACACGACGTCGCCCGGCACCACGGTGCCCTTGAGCTCCGCCAGGTCCTGCTCGAGGATCTTCAGGCCGTGCTCCAGGGTCTTGGAGAACTGCTCTTCTTCAGCCTTGAGCACGCGCTCGATGTTGGCTTGCTGCTGCTTGAGTTCCGGGAAGGCATCGCCCATCTCGGCCACCAGCGCGGCAACGATCTTGTAGAAGAAGCTGCCGGTGGCGCCTAGCTTGTTACCGTGACGGCAGGCGCGACGGATGATGCGGCGCAGCACATAGCCACGGCCTTCGTTCGACGGCAGCACGCCATCGGCGATCAGGAAGCCGCAGGAACGGATGTGATCCGACACCACCTTGAGCGACGACTGGTTGTCGTTGGCACAGCCAATGGCCGCGGCCGAAGCGCTCAGCAGGTTGGTGAACAGGTCGATCTCGTAGTTGGAGTGAACGTGCTGCATCACCGCACTGATCCGCTCCAGGCCCATGCCGGTGTCCACCGACGGCGCTGGCAACGGATGCAACACGCCATCGGCGGTGCGGTTGAACTGCATGAACACGTTGTTCCAGATTTCGATGTAGCGGTCGCCGTCTTCTTCCGGCGAGCCCGGTGGGCCACCCCAGATGTCGGCGCCGTGATCGTAGAAAATCTCGGTGCACGGGCCGCACGGGCCGGTATCGCCCATGGTCCAGAAGTTGTCGGACGCGTAAGGCGCGCCCTTGTTGTCGCCGATGCGAATCATGCGCTCGACCGGCACCCCGATTTGCTGGGTCCAGATGTCGTAGGCTTCGTCATCGGTGGCGTAGACGGTCACCCAGAGTTTTTCCTTCGGCAGCTTCAGCACGCCGGTCAGAAAGGTCCAGGCAAAGGTGATCGCGTCTTTCTTGAAATAGTCGCCGAAGCTGAAGTTACCCAGCATCTCGAAGAATGTGTGGTGGCGGGCGGTGTAGCCCACGTTTTCCAGGTCGCTGTTCTTGCCGCCGGCGCGTACGCACTTCTGGCTGCTGGTGGCGCGGGTGTAGGCGCGCTTTTCCTGGCCCAGGAAGCAGTCCTTGAACTGGTTCATCCCCGCGTTGGTGAACAGCAGGGTTGGGTCATTGCCTGGGATCAAGGAGCTGGAGGCGACACGGGTGTGACCTTGCTCTTCGAAGAAGCGAAGGAAGGCTTCACGGATTTCTGCGCTTTTCATTAGGTTCTTCCACGGAGGCTGCGGCCAAAGGCCAGTGCTAAACGTCATCAGACGGAGCGACGGCAAAGGGCCGCATTATATCGGCCCTTTGCCCGTGGTACAGCGTGTTTATGTGATAGAAACAGTCAATTAGACGGTCTGCACTGTCATTTCCGGGAAAACTCGACAAATGTCGCGAGCACTTGCTCGATCTGCGCCCGGCTGACGTCCAGGTGCGTGACCATGCGCAGGCGCGGCGCCGCGCTCAACTTGATCCCGCGCTCGGCGGCAAACACCTTCAAGGCCTGGGCTCGATCACCGATGTCGACGTAGACCATGTTGGTCTGCACCGGCTCCACCGTATAACCCGCCTTGCGCAGTTCATCCCCTAGCCATTGGGCGTTGGCGTGGTCGTCGGCCAGGCGCTGCACCTGGTGATCCAGGGCGTACAGCCCCGCCGCCGCCAGCGAACCGGCCTGGCGCATGCCGCCACCGACCATCTTGCGCAAACGACGGGCCTTGGCGATCAACGCGGTGGAGCCGCACAGCACCGAGCCGATCGGCGCGCCCAGGCCCTTGGACAGGCACACCGACACCGAATCGAAGTGCTGGGCGATCTCCCGTGCATCCACACCCAGCTTGACCGCCGCGTTGTAGAGCCGCGCGCCGTCCAGGTGCAAGGCCAGTCCGTGTTCCCGGGTAAAGGCTCGCGCCGCCGCCAGGTATTGCAGCGGCAGGACCTTGCCCTGCATGGTGTTTTCCAGCGCCAGCAAGCGGGTGCGGGCGAAGTGGAAGTCGTCCGGCTTGATCGCCGCCAGCACGTGCTCCAGGTTCAGGGAACCGTCGGCCTGCACTTCCAGGGGTTGTGGCTGGATCGAGCCGAGAACCGCCGCGCCGCCGCCTTCGTATTTGTAGGTGTGGGCCTGCTGACCGACGATGTATTCCTCGCCACGCTCACAGTGCGCCATCAATGCCAGCAGGTTGCTCATGGTGCCGGTGGGCACGAACAACGCGGCGGCAAAACCCAGGCGCCTGGCCAGTTCGGCTTCCAGGCGATTGACGCTCGGGTCCTCGCCGTAGACGTCGTCGCCGCTGGCGGCCGTGGCCATCGCCTCGAGCATGCCAGGGGTCGGTTGGGTCACTGTGTCGCTGCGCAGGTCAATCACGTTCATCAAACTAGCCTCTAGCGGATTGGAGCGTTTCTTGTGTTAACGATTACTGCGGGCAAACCCGCGGAATATCAAGCCCCGTGCTTGCACAATCGAATACCAACCAAACAAACCGATATAGGTTATCGATAAACCAACCGTGCAGTTTCTGAAAAACCATGATAAAAACTCTCCGCCGCCAGGGTTCTGGCGGCAACGTTCTCAGGGCGGGGTGTAATTCCCCACCGGCGGTAATTGCACGCAATGTGCATAGCCCGCGAGCGCTTGGCGCCTCGAACTGCCTCGGCAGGACGGCGACAAGGTCAGCAGACCCGGTGTGATCCCGGGGCCGACGGTCATAGTCCGGATGAAGAGAGAACGGGATTGGCACCTAAGGGCCGCGCTGACGTCATGTTCACATGAGCCCGCTGTGCGTACCCTTAAATCCCATTCGATTCATAACGCCCTGTTTTTTTCTTAAACAGGAGTCAGAACATGCAACCCACCGCAATCGACAGCAAAAGCAAAAACCATCACGGCGAGCGCGTCGCGTTTATCCAGGCCTGCTGGCACAAGGATATTGTCGACCAATCCCGTAAAGGTTTCCTCGCCGAAATGATCGCCCAGGGCTACCAGGAATCGGACATCGATTTCTTCGAAGTCGGCGGCGCCTTTGAAATGCCCCTGCACGCCAAGCTGCTGGCCAAGTCCGGCCGTTATGCCGGTATCGTCGCGGCCGCCCTGGTGGTGGACGGCGGGATCTACCGTCACGAGTTCGTGGCCCAGTCCGTGGTCAGCGGCCTGATGCAGGTCCAGCTGGAAACCGAAGTGCCGGTGTTCTCGGTATCCCTGACCCCGCACCACTTCCACGCGGGCAGCGAGCACCATACGTTCTTCTATGAGCACTTCGTGCACAAGGGCCAGGAAGCGGCACGCACCTGCGCCGACACCCTGCACAAGGTTCGCGCACTGCGTCGCAATGAGCCACGGGCTCTCGCGGTTTAAGCAACACTGCAAAGCAAATGTGGGAGCGGGCTTGCTCGCGAAAGCGGAGTGTCAGTCAATACATGTCTGACTGATACACCGCCTTCGCGAGCAAGCCCGCTCCCACATTTGACCGAGTCGGTCTCGGGGTTCAGGCCAGGCCGGCATCCGTGGTCGGCACAATCAATATCCCTGCTCGCAAGCCATTCTTGACCTTCGGGTTCGGGAAGATGATGCGCGCGCCCTCCTCCTCAATTACCCAGCGGGTCTTGGCAATGTCCTCGGCCAGCAGATAACCCTTCTCCAACTCCGAAAAGTTTTCCACGTCCGCCGGCAAATGCAGGACGAAGGTATCGCTGTGCTTGATCACTTCCCGGGAGACGCTGAACAGCTGCAGGCCATCCAGGCTCTCGGTGGCCGGCTCGTTGCCCTCGATGATCTGCGTGAGGCGGGTTTCCAGGCGCGATACGTCCACGCCCTGGTTCTGCCCGAACGGCCGGGCCTTGCCCAACTCCAGGGTGAAGGACTCGGCCTCCAGCTGCTCATAGGTAAACGCCGTGAAGGTGATCGACGTCTTGTTCTGCAACAGCACCGCCTCCAGGCCGGCGGCTCGCAGGCGCGCCAGTTCACGACGTGAATGCTGGCGACCGTCCTTCCACGGGTACAGTGCGAACTGCTCGATCTTCGAGCCACGGATGGCGGTGTGCAGGTCGTAGTGCAAACGGCTACGCCCAGGCACGCTGAAGAAGGTGCGGGCCAACTGCTCAAGCTCGGCGGCGCGCATGGCTTCAGGGCCGATGTTTTGTTCATGACGGCCATTGAACAGCCGGTTGACGTCCAGTTCGAGGTAACGCTCGCCACGGCGCATGGCCTCGGGGTTGCCGAACAGGAACAGGATACGGGTACGGGGCTTGATCTCCCCACGGGCGATGCCCTGCAGCAAGCGGTCGGCCAATTCGATTGGCGCGGTTTCGTTGCCATGGATGCCGGACGACAGCAGCACGTCGCTGCCGTTGTCCCGCGCCTCAGGAGGCCGCACTTCCAGCGCGCCCTCACTGAGCCAGCGCAGTTGCACGCCGTCGACAGTCAGTTGAATTTTTTGCGCCGGTTCGCGACCGGCGAGGGTCAGTTCAAGCAGTTTGCCGAGGGCGAGCATACGCAGCTTCCTTAGTGGTTGCAGCCAGGACCGTGGACGTGATCGTCGTCATCACCTTCAACGTCGGCCGGTTCCATTTCCAGTTGCAGGCTCATCAGGTTGGTGGCCAATGGGCGCATCAGCAGGTTGGCGTATTCCGCGTCGCCTTCTTCCACGTCCACGCCGATCAGCAGTTGGCCACGGCCGTCGTGCTGGATCCAGATCTCCTTGCCCTGCCACACCACGGCGACGCGGGTGCAGGAGGTTTCCAGCTGGGTGCCGTCGGTGTCTTCAAGGATCAGTTTCAGGGTGTCGGTGGTCATAAATAGTTCTCAGCCGTGCGGCGTTAATTGATCTGGAAAGGATAAACCGAGCCCAGTTTAAGGATTTGCGTCAGTTCATCCAGTGCCGTCCGGCACTCAAGCAGCAATTGCGGGTCAGCCAGGTCGGTTTCCCGCAGGCTGTCGCGGTAGTGCTTGTCGACCCATTGGGTCAGCGTGTCGTACAACGGCGCCGTCATGATAACCCCTGGGTTGACCGCCGCCAGTTCGGTTTCATTCAAGGCTACACGCAAGCGTAGGCACGCCGGGCCACCGCCGTTCTGCATGCTTTGCTTGAGGTCGAAGACTTTGACTTCGTGGATCAGCCCGCCGGAGGACGTCAGGCCTTGCAGGTACTGCCAGACACGCTCGTTGGCGCGGCATTCTTCCGGCACGATCAGCAGCATCGAACCGTCGGCGCGGGTCAGCAGCTGGCTGTTGAACAGGTAGGAACGCACCGCGTCTTCAACACCCACCTGGGCCCGTGGCACGCAGATCGACTGGAAATTGCCGCCGAGCTTGCCGAGCTTGCCCTGCAATTCACCGAGCATCTGATCGGTATTGAGGAACGCGTCCTCGTGATAGAACAGCACCTCGCCATTGCCTACCGCGATCACATCGTTGTGGAACACACCGGCATCGATCACCGCCGGGTTCTGCTGCGCGTAGACCACGCCGTCATCCCGCAGGCCGTGCAGGCGCGCGACCGCCTGGGAAGCTTCAAGGGTCTGGCGTGCCGGGTACTTTTGCGGCGCCGGGTAGCGGGTGTCGAACGCGCTGCGGCCGAACACGAAAAACTCTACGCCCGCCTCGCCATAGTCCCGGCAGAAACGCGTGTGGTTGGCCGCGCCTTCGTCACCGAACTGCGCCACGGCCGGCAGCGCGGCGTGGTGGGCGAAGTGTTTGCTATCGGCAAACATCGCCCCCAGCACGCGGCTGGTGGTCGGGTGTTCGATGCTGCGGTGGTATTTGCAGTTGAGGTTGGCGGCGGTGAAATGCACGCGGCCGTCAAAGGTGTCGGCGCTCGGGCTGACGGTCGCGGCATTGGCCACCCACATGCTCGACGCCGAGCAACTGGCAACCAGCAGCGGCATGGCTTGCTTGGCGGCCTGCTGGATGACTTGTGCGTCGGTGCCGGCAAAACCGAGGTTGCGCAAGGCGGCCACATCCGGACGTTCCTGGGGCGCCAGCACACCTTGCACAAAGCCCATTTCCATCAGGGCCTTCATCTTCGCCAAGCCTTGCAGCGCAGCTTCCTTCGGGTTGGAGGACTGCTGGCTGTTGCTTTGGGACGCGACGTTGCCGTAGGACAAGCCGCCGTAGTTATGGGTCGGCCCCACTAGACCGTCAAAATTGACTTCACAGGATTTCATCGGCGAGGCTCCACGAACATCTGTATTTTTATAGGCATCAAATTACTTGAACACACCACAAATCAAGTGTGGGAGCGGGCTTGCTCGCGAAAGCGGTGGTTCAGTCGCCTGAAATGTTGAATGACACACCGCCTTCGCGAGCAAGCCCGCTCCCACATTTAGATCAGCGTCACACCCGGGGTTAACGTCGCCGGTAGCACCAGGCTCGGGGTCTCAAGGGAGGCCACCGGGTACGCGCAATAGTCCGCCGCGTAATAGGCGCTGGCGCGATGATTGCCCGAAGCCCCTACCCCGCCAAATGGCGCGCTGCTCGCAGCACCCGTCAGCTGTTTGTTCCAGTTGACGATCCCGGCGCGGCTTTCCAGCCAGAACTGCTGGTAACGCGCCTCGGAATCCGACAGCAACCCGGCCGCCAAGCCGTATTGAGTGTTGTTGGCCTCGGCAATCGCCGCCTCGAAATCAGCGTAGCGGATCACTTGCAGCAGTGGGCCGAACAGCTCTTCGTCAGCGCGTTCCGTAACCTCGGTCACATCGATAATCCCCGGCGTCAGCAACGCAGCCTGGGCCTGGGGTTGAGTCATTTCCAACAGCGCCACGGCGCCATTGGCCAACAGCAATTCCTGGGCATCCATCAACGCCTTGGCAGCACCGAGGGAAATCACCGAGCCCATGAACGGCGCCGGCGTTTGGTCAAATGCGCCGACTTCGATGGTCGAGCTCACCGCCACCAGGCGTGCGAGCAACGCATCGCCCCAGGCGCCTTCCGGCACCAGCAGGCGACGGGCACAGGTGCAACGCTGGCCAGCGGAGATAAACGCCGACTGGATAATGGTGTACACGGCCGCATCCACATCGGCCACTTCGTCCACCACCAGCGGGTTGTTGCCGCCCATTTCCAGCGCGAGGATCTTGTCCGGGCGCCCGGCGAATTGCTGGTGCAGATGGTTGCCGGTGCGGCTGGAGCCGGTGAAGAACAGACCGTCGATGCCCGGATTCGCCGCCAGGGCGATCCCGGTTTCCCGCGCGCCTTGCAGCAGGTTCAACACGCCCGCCGGCAGGCCGGCGTCGATCCAGCATTGCACGGTCAGCTCGGCGACTTTCGGGGTCAGCTCACTCGGTTTGAACAGCACGGTGTTACCCGCCAGCAAGGCCGGCACGATATGCCCGTTAGGCAAGTGACCCGGGAAGTTGTAGGGGCCAAACACCGCCACCACACCGTGGGGCTTGTGGCGCAACACGGCAGTGGCGTCGCCCAATGGGCCGCTCTTCTCGCCGGTACGCTCGCGGTAGCTTTGCACCGAGATCGCGACCTTGTTGACCATGCTGGTGACTTCAGTCGCCGATTCCCACAAAGGCTTGCCGGTTTCCTCACCGATGCAGCGGGCGAGTTCGTCGGCACGGCTTTTCAGGTTGGCGGCGAAGGCTTCCAGCACGCTCAGGCGCTCTTCCAACGAACGCTTGGCCCAGGCCGGAAACGCCTGGCGGGCAGCCTGGACGGCGGACTCGACCTGCTCGGCGGTGGCGCCATTACCCGACCACACCACCTGCTGGGTCACCGGGCTCAGCGACTCAAACACTTCACCCTGGCCAGCCAGCCATTCACCTGCGATGTATAGCGAATTCATTATTTCGACTCCCGGGCAGCGGACAACGGTACGGCACGCACTTGATCACCGGCGATCAGTTGCAGGCGCTTGGCGGTCTGTTGATCGACCACCAGGGTGCCCGCAGCCAACCGCGCCGGCGCGGCGGTGATGCGGCAATCTTCACGTTTGCGGTTATGGATCAGGAACGGCGTGGCGTCGTCGCCCGGCGTACCAATCGCCAGCACCAGCGCCTCGCTGTCGCGCACGGCGCGGATCTTGGTGGTTTCACACTCCACCGCCGGGCCCGCGTCGAAGATGTCGACGTAGCCCTGGTAGCTGAAACCTTCGCTCTTGAGCATGCTCAGGGCCGGCTCGGTGTCGGTGTGGACCTTGCCGATCACGTTGCGCGCGTCCTCAGACAGGAAGCAGGTGTACAGCGGAAACTTCGGCATCAGCTCGGCGATAAACGCCTTGTTGCCCACGCCGGTGAGGTAGTCGGCCTGGCTGAATTCCATCTTGAAGAAGTGCCGGCCCAGGCTTTCCCAGAACGGCGAGCGCCCGGCTTCGTCGGACATGCCGCGCATCTCGGCGATGATCTTGTTGCCAAACAGCTGCGGGAATTCCGCGATAAACAGCATGCGCGCCTTGGCCAGCATGCGGCCGTTAAGGCCGTTGCGGTAATCGGCGTGCAGGAACAACGAGCACAGCTCGGAGTTGCCGGTCAGGTCGTTGGCCAGAAACAGCGTCGGGATTTCACGGTAGATGTTCAGCTCCTGGGAGGCGCTGACCGTCAGGCCGACCCGGAAGTTGTACCAAGGCTCACGCAGGCCGACAGCACCGGCGATGGCGGAAATCCCCACCACGCGGCCTTCGTCGTTTTCCAGCACAAACAGGTAGTCCGCATCACCGCGCCCGGCTTCGCCGCGAAAGGTCTTTTCAGCCCAGCCGACCCGATGGGTCAGGCGCTCTTCGTTGGCCGGCAAGGTGGTGAGGCCGGTGCCGGTGCTGCGCGCCAGATCAATCAGGGCCGGTAAATCGCTGCTGCGTACGGGACGAACGATCATGCTATCTCCTCAAACGGGCCGCCTTGCAAGCCACCCGCGAAACTCATTCTTAAACCGCTACCAGTCGAACGCTGGCACCTTCGCCGACGCCCAGGGCTTCGGCGGTTTCCAGGTCCAGGGTCACTGGCTTGCCCGGCGCGTAGTCCAGCTCCAGCATCACCGCGCGGTAATCCTGCAACTGGCCGTTGCTCACCAGGTACTGGCGGCCGACACCCTTGACCATCTCACCGATCTTCACCGGCACCACACGGCTCTGGGCGATCGAGCGAATGCCCGAGACGCGCGCATGCAGGGTTGGGCCGCCGTCGAAGATGTCGATGTAATGGTCGGTCTCGAAGCCTTCGCGCATCAGGATGTCGAAGGTGATCTGCGCCCGCGGGTGCACCTGGCCCATGGCTTCCTGGGCTTCGTCGGGCAACAGCGGCACGTAGATCGGATAGTGCGGCATCAGTTCGGCGAGAAAGGTCCGGCTCTTCAACCCGCACAGGCGCTCGGCAGCGGCGTAGTTGAGGTCGAAGAAATTGCGGCCGATGGCGTCCCAGAACGGCGAATCACCGTTCTCGTCGCTGTAGCCCACAATCTCGGTGACCACCGAATCGGCGAAGCGCTCCGGGTGGCCGGCCACGAACAGCAGGCGGCCACGGGAGTTGAGCTCCGACCACGGCGAACCCACCAGTTCCGGCACCACGTAGAAGCTGGTCAGCAGGCTGTTGCCGGTGAGGTCATGGCACTGCGAGAGCACGTGGATCTTGTTGTGAATCTTCAGCTCGCGGGAAGCGTGCACGAAGGTCTCGTTACGGAAGCTGTAGAACGGTTCCGAGTAGCCGGCCGAGGCAACGATGGCCGAACAGCCCACCAGCTTGCCGGCGTCGGTGTCTTCCAGGACGAAGAAATAGCTCTCTTCACCGTTGAAGCTGACCTCGGCGGCGAAGGACGCTTCGCTCGCAGCGATCTTGTCGCTCAGGCGTTCGACATCATCCGGCAAGGAGGTGACACCAATCGGGCTGTCCGCAGCCAGACGCTGTACCTCGCCCAGATCAGCCATTTGCGCGGGGCGCATCACCAGCATGGTGTCACTCCTTAACTCGAAAAACTCACAGGAAAAAATGCCGGACACGATCTTGAAATCAGTGAGGTCAAGTGTGGGAGCGGGCTTGCTCGCGAAAGCGGTGTGTCATTCAACATTTCAGGTGACTGAGCCACTGCATTCGCGAGCAAGCCCGCTCCCACATTTGATCTTCACAGCTTCAACTAAAGAGTCCGGCATACAAAATTTGTGTTGGGCGCCCGACTCGCCGGGCACCCAACGGTCTATCAGGCTTGCGTCAGCTTTTTCACCGCACGTTCGAAGCGGTCCAGACCTTCCTGGATATCAGCATCTTCCACCACCAGGCTCGGGGCGAAACGCACCACATCCGGGCCGGCTTGCAGGATCATCAAGCCTTCGCGCTCGGCGGCGTTGAAGATGTCCTTGGCCTTGCCTCTCCAGGCATCGCTCAGCACGCAACCGAGCAGCAGGCCCAGGCCACGCACTTCGGTGAAGATGCCGTATTGCTGGCCAATCTTCTCCAGACGGGAAACGAACAAGTCGTGCTTGGCGTTAACGCCGGCCAGCACTTCTGGCGTGTTGATCACGTCGATCACCGCTTCCGCCACCGCGCACGCCAGCGGGTTGCCGCCGTAGGTGGTGCCGTGGGTGCCGACCACCAGGTGCTTGGCCAGGTCTTCGCGAGTCAGCATGGCCGCGATCGGGAAACCGCCGCCCAGGCTCTTGGCGCTGGTGAGGATGTCCGGCACGACGCCGTAATGCTGATAGGCGAACAACTCGCCGCTGCGGCCCATGCCGGTTTGCACTTCGTCGAACACCAGCAGCGCGTTGTTCGCGTCGCACAGGTCGCGGGCACCTTGCAGGTACGACAGTTCTGCCGGCAGCACGCCGCCTTCGCCCTGGATCGGCTCCAGCACCACGGCGCAGGTCTTGTCCGAGACGGCGGCTTTCAACGCCTCCAGATCGTTGTAAGGCACGTGGGTGATGCCGACAATCTTCGGACCGAAGCCGTCGGAGTACTTCGACTGGCCACCCACGTTCACGGTGAACAGGGTACGGCCGTGGAAGCTGTTCAGCGCGGCGATGATTTCGTATTTCTCGGTGCCGAAGCGGTCGAACGCGACACGACGGGCCAACTTGAAGGCGGCCTCGTTGGCTTCGGCGCCGGAGTTGCAGAAGAACACACGCTCGGCAAACGTGGCGTCGATCAGCTTATGGGCCAGGCGCAGGGCCGGCTCATTGGTGAAGACGTTGGACACGTGCCACAGCTTGTTGGCCTGTTCGGTCAGTGCACCGACCAGCGCCGGGTGGGCGTGGCCCAATACGTTGACCGCGATGCCGCCGGCAAAGTCGATCAGCTCTCGGCCCGCCTGGTCCCATACGCGCGAACCTGCGCCACGCACGGGGATGAAAGCGGCAGGTGCGTAGTTGGGAACCATGACCTGGTCGAAATCGGCACGTTGCACCGGGGCTTGCTCAACGGACATCGGAGTCTCCTGAAGAGGAACGCCTGCCTGAAACTGGCGGGCGATGCAGGGATTGTAAGGACAGTTTTCAGCGCGGCCTTGCCGCCAAGCGACAACTTCTTATAGCGCCAACCCGCGATTTTCGCGGGTTTACGCCAATGCGACAAATAGCATCGCAATGGCGCAGTTTAAACCGCCCGAGCCGGTTTTGGGCGGTCGGCGAGGCACAACTATCTAATGCCGTCGCCGATGGCCGTTTTGGTCTGCTGTTGATCTCATCCGCGCACAGGAACAGCGCCATCGCCTGGAGATGCCGGCCGAGCATTGATGCCTAGCCGCGCTCGGACGGCACCGACGACAATTCGAACGGGCTGCTGCTGCGGCGCTGGTTGCGGTCTTCACGAGGGGTGGCGCCGAAGAAGTTGCGGTAGGCGCTGGAGAAGTGCGGCCCCGAGGAGAAGCCGCAGGACAGGCCGATCTGGATGATCGACTTGCTGGTTTGCATGAGCATCTGGCGGGCCTTGTTCAGGCGCAGTTCCAGGTAGTACTGGCTGGGGACGCGATTGAGGTATTGCTTGAAGATCCGCTCGAGCTGTCGTCGGGACACGCACACATGCTGGGCGATTTCGTCGGTGGTCAGCGGCTCTTCAATGTTGGCTTCCATCAGCAACACGGCTTGGGTCAGTTTTGGATGGCTGGAACCCAGGCGGTTTTGCAGCGGAATGCGCTGGCGCTCGCCGCCTTCGCGGATGCGCTCCACCACCAGTTCTTCCGAGACTGCCCCGGCCAGTTCGGCGCCGTGGTCACGGGCCAGCACTGCCAGCAGCAGGTCGAGTACCGACATGCCACCGCAGGCGGTCAGGCGGTCACGGTCCCAGTCGAACAGATGGCTGGTGGCGATGACCTTGGGGAAACGCTCGGCGAAATCGTCCTGCCAGCGCCAGTGCACAGCGGCGCGGTAACCGTCGAGCAGACCGAGCTGGGCCAACGGATACACACCGGCCGACAGGCCGCCGATCACACACCCGGCACGCACCAGTTGCTTGAGGGCGGTGCTGAGCTGGGAGGCGATGACGGTCGGTGGCTCATCGGCCAGCAGGAACAGCTTTTGGAAACCTTCCAGCTTGCCAGCCCAGGGCTCACCCGGCAGTTGCCAGGCGCCGTCGATTGGCGGTTCGGCCTGCAAAAACGAGAGTTCGTACACCACGTCCGGATGCACCCGCTGAGCAACGCGCAAGGCCTCCTCAGCCAGCGCAAGCGTCAGTGCTTTAGTGCTGGGCCAAATCAGGAAACCAATTCGATGGGCAGTCATGGAGTGCTATCCGAAGCGAGTAACAGTAATGAAGACAAAGGCCAATGCTAGCCGGTAAACCAACACAAATCTCTAAAGCTGGTGAAGATCCAAATGTGGGAGCGG
>NZ_JACAQY010000018.1:89035-125764 GCF_013386835.1 Pseudomonas sp. IPO3774 | reverse complement strand
CGGGGTCAGCCTTAAAGCTGTGAAGCTTGCACTAATTCAGTGCATAAAAGCAGTTCTGTTTACTTCAAGCTGCCGGAAAGAAACTGCTGCAAACGCTCGGACTGTGGGTTGACCAGCACTTCGCGCGGGTTGCCACGTTCTTCAACGATGCCTTTGTGCAGGAATACCAACTGGTTGGAGACTTCACGGGCAAAGCCCATTTCGTGGGTCACCACCACCATGGTCCGGCCTTCCTGGGCCAGGTCCTGCATCACCTTGAGCACTTCGCCCACCAGCTCCGGGTCGAGGGCCGAGGTGGGTTCGTCGAACAGCATCACCTCAGGCTCCATCGCCAGGGCACGGGCAATCGCCACGCGTTGCTGTTCACCGCCGGACATGTGGCCAGGGAACGCATCCTTACGATGGCCCACACCCACTTTAGCCAGGTAGTGCTCGGCCTTTTCCCGGGCGTCTTTTTTCGACATGCCCAAGACGTGCACCGGTGCTTCCATGACGTTTTCCAGCGCGGTCATATGGGACCACAGGTTGAAATGCTGGAACACCATCGACAGTCGCGAACGCATGCGTTGCAGCTGTTTCGGGTCCGCGGCCTTCATGGCGCCGTCCTTGTTGGCCACCAGTTTCAGCTCTTCGTTATTGAGCAGAATCTTGCCGGCGTGGGGCTGCTCCAGCAGGTTGATGCAGCGCAAAAAGGTACTTTTGCCCGAGCCACTGGACCCGATGATGCTGATCACATCACCGGCCGCGGCGGCCAGGGACACACCTTTGAGCACTTCATGACTGCCATAGCGTTTATGCAGGTCTTGGACTTCAAGTTTGTACATGCGGTCGGTTCTCACAAAAACAGTTGGTCAGTCGTTGAGCAAGCGCCCGTGCCGCAGCGCTTCGCGCCCCGCCACCTTGGCCAGCCAGAAACCCGCTTGGGCATAACGTAGCCGTTCAACGGCAAACAACACCCCAGGCGTACCCGCGCAAACAATGCTCACGCGGTCGGACAAGGGATCGATCACTTCAAATATCGGGTCGCCGGCTTCGACTACGTCACCGGCTTTACGCAGGTAGCTGATCACACCGGCGTGGGGCGCGAACAACAACTCGGTGCCTTCGAAGGGCAGGCCTTCGCAGGGCTCGTGCTGCGGCGCGGGCCATTCACCACGGATCAGGCCTTGCTCGGCGAGGAACGCCAGGATGCCTTCAGCGTGGAAAATCGCTTCGTCACGGCCAGTATCGGCCTGGCCACCCAGCTCCAGAGTCGTCGCCAGGCACGCCAGGGGAATCTGCGCCTCGGGGAACGCCCGGCACAGCCGCAGCCACGGTAGCGAGCAGGCTTCGTCAAACGAACTGCCGCCGGAATCTTCCGCCAGCAGGCCGACCTTCACATTCAGGTGCGCCGACAGCGAACGCCACTGCGGCCAGTGTTGCGGCAGCGCGTACATGTGCAACGCGGCTTCGGCGTCGCAATGCAGGTCGAGGACCACGTCGGCGGTGCAGGCATGGCTCAGCAACACCCGCTGCATGCCTTGCAACTGGCTGCTCGGCGCCGGCAACGCATTGAGCGCATCGCTCATGGCCTGGCGGATCAAGCGCACATTGGCGTGAGGATCATCCCCCAGCTTGCCTTTGAGCAACTCGGTAACCGGCTCGCTCAATTCAACGAAGTCGCGGTTGAAATTCTTGCCGCTGCCGATCTCGAAACGGCCCTGGTGACTGCCTTGCAGCAGTTGCCCCAGGCCCATCGGATTGGCGACGGGAACCAGCTCGATCACGCCGTTGAGGGCGCCTTGCTGTTCCAGTTCCGTCAGGCGCTTTTTCAGCTCCCAGGCGGCGCGCATGCCGGGTAATTCATCCGCGTGCAGGCTGGCCTGGATATAAGCCTTGCGCTCGCCGCTACCGAAACGAAACACCGTCAGCTGGCGTTCGCAGCCCAGGTGACCCCAGGGCAACAGGTGATCGATACGTTCCATATCAATGCTTCCGTGGAGCCAGGTAGCTCAGCCAGCGGCCTTCGGCCAACTTGAACAGGCGCACCAGGATGAAGGTCAGGCACAGGTAGAACGCACCCGCAGTGATATAGGCTTCGAACGGCAAGTAGTACTGGGCGTTCACCGTGCGTGCGGCACCGGTGATGTCGATCAGGGTGACGATGGAGGCCAGGCTCGTGGTCTGGAGCATCATGATCACTTCGTTGCTGTATTGCGGCAGCGCCCGGCGCAGGGCCGATGGCAGCAGGATCCGGCGGTACAGCTTGTAGCGCGACATGCCCATGGCCTTGGCTGCCTCGATCTCGCCGTGGGGCGTGGCCTTGAGGCTGCCGGCGATGATCTCGGCGGTATAGGCGCTGGTGTTCACGGCAAACGCCAGGCACGCGCAGAAGGTCGCGCTGGACAGCAGTGGCCACATGAAGCTTTCGCGCACCGCTTCGAACTGGGCCAGGCCGTAGTAGATCAAGAACAGCTGCACCAGCATCGGCGTGCCGCGAATCACATAGGTGTAGAGCCAGGCAACACCGTTGATGATGGGCTGCTTGGACACGCGCATCAGGCCCAGGGGCAAGGCCGCGAGCAAACCGAAGAACAGCGAAATGGCCAGCAGTTTCAGGGTGGTCAGCAAGCCGCCGAGGTACAGCGGCATGGCCTCCCAGATGACGTTGTAGTCGAAGATCATAGATCAGCCGCCTTTACGCCTACCGAGTAGCGCTTCTCAAGATGACGCAGGGCCAGCAACGACACGCTGGTGATCACCAGGTACATCGCCGCCACTGCGAGGAAGAAGGTAAAAGGTTCGCGGGTGGCGTCTGCCGCCTGCTTGGCCTTGAACATCATGTCTTGCAGGCCCACCACCGAAATCAATGCGGTGGCCTTGGTCAGTACCAGCCAGTTGTTGGTAAACCCGGGGATCGCCAGCCGAATCATCTGCGGCACCATCACCCGGAAAAACACCTGGAACGGGCTCATGCCATAAGCCAGGCCGGCTTCGGCCTGGCCCTTGGGAATGGCCATGAAGGCGCCACGGAAGGTTTCCGAAAGGTAGGCGCCAAAGATGAAACCCAGGGTGCCGATACCGGCGGCCAAGGGGTTCAAGTCAATGTAGTCGTTGTAGCCGAGCAACGGCGCAACGCGGTTAAGCAGGTCCTGACCACCGTAGAAAATCAGCAGGATCAGCACCAGGTCGGGGATCCCGCGGATCACCGTGGAGTACAGGTCGCCCAGCCAGGCCAACCAGCGCACCGGCGAGAGGCGCAACGCGACCCCGATCAGACCCAGAACAATGGCCAGGGCCATGGACGACAAGGCGAGCTGAAGCGTCAACCATGCGCCATCGAGGATGACAGCCCCGTAGCCTTTCAACATGATTCAGGTCCTCGAAAAGGGGGATGAAAAAATGGCGCAAACTTCAGAGATCCTGGTGCTTGCGCCATTCTGGACAGACAGCTGCGACGGTTTACTTGGCTTCTGGGCCGTAAATGTCGAAGTTGAAGTACTTGTCCTGGATTGCCTTGTACTTGCCGTTGGCACGGATCGCAGCGATTGCAGCGTTGATGCGGTCCAGGTTTTCCTTGTCGCCTTTACGTACCGCGATGCCGATACCGTCGCCGAAGTACTTGGCGTCAGTGAAGGCCGGGCCGGTGAACGCGTAGCCTTTACCGGCTGGCGTGTCGAGGAAACCTTCCTGCAACAGGGTGGCGTCGGCCACGGTGCCATCAAGGCGACCGGCTTCTACGTCCAGGTAGATTTCGTTCTGCGAGCTGTAAGGAACAATGGTGGCGCCTTTGGGAGCCAGCACTTCCTTGGCGAAACGGTCGTGGATCGAACCGCGCTGCACGCCGATTTTCTTGCCTTTCAATTCATCCAGGCTGTCGCTGACGGCAGTGCCTTCCTTCAATACCAGGCGAGCTGGGGTCAGGTAGTAGCGGTTGGTGAAGTCCACGGACTTCTTGCGATCGTCGGTGATGGACATCGAGGACAGGATGGCGTCGATCTTGCGCACTTTCAGCGCCGGGATCAGGCCGTCGAATTCCTGCTCGACCCAGGTGCACTTGACCTGCATCTGCTCACACAGGGCGTTGCCGATGTCGTAGTCAAAACCGACGATGCTGCCGTCCGGTGCCTTGGAGGCAAACGGAGGGTAAGCCGCTTCAATACCAATCTTCAGTGGCTTGCCTTCGGCGAAAGCCTGCATGGACAGCACGGACAGCGCCAGGGCGCCCAACAGCACGAGTTTCTTCATCTTGGGACTCCATCGGTATAGGGCAAAACAGCAGTATGAGCCAGGGCCCACGATGCGAATGAGTGAAACCGAATAGCGGTGCTGCGTCCTGCGCCAGTTCAGCATCGGCGACGACGAGCGAGTGATCGGCATTCTAACGACAGGCCGGAAGCCGATATTTCCTCAATGCGACAACAATTTACAGAAGCACCGAGAAAGCGGTTCCAGCACATTGACAGCCTCTTGATTTTATGCAGAGGCAAAAGATATTAAACCTGTTAACGCTGCAAGTTGCGGGCCTATTATTCGCAAACCCTTCTAGCACGGCAAGTGTAGCGTTGGATCTAATTTTTCAGGGCGTCTAAGACGCGGGTTTTCGGGGCAAAGGCGTAGCACTTTGCCTCATGTTTGGGCGTGGGGTTACACATTTGCCGGGCTCGGTAACATTCAGAAACTTCCTACAACACAATCCGATATTTATTGGCCTTGTGTAAGTCGCGCCACTGAATGACCAATCTTGGAATGCAATCAAAATGTGGGAGCGGGCTTGCTCGCGAAGGCGGTGTGTCAGTGGGTGATGTGCTGGCTGACACGCCGCCTTCGCGAGCAAGCCCGCTCCCACATGGGTTATAGGTCGCCTGTCCGATCGCACAAAAAAGCCCCACCCGGCCTACGCCGAATGGGGCTTCGTCCCACAAACCCGCCTTACGCGACGTTCATGGTCTTGTGCGTCTCGATCAAATGCGCCACCACACTCGGATCCGCCAGGGTGGAGATATCGCCCAACCCGTCGTATTCAGCGGTGGCAATCTTGCGCAGGATCCGGCGCATGATTTTCCCCGAACGGGTCTTCGGCAAGCCCGGTGCCCACTGGATCACATCCGGTGAAGCAATCGGCCCGATCTCTTTACGCACCCAGTTTTTCAACTCCAGGCGCAACGCTTCATTCGGCTCTTCGCCGTTTTTCAGCGTGACATACACATAGATGCCCTGGCCCTTGATGTCATGAGGCACACCCACCACCGCCGCTTCCGCGACTTTCGGGTGCGCAACCATGGCGCTCTCAATCTCGGCGGTGCCCATGCGGTGGCCGGAGACGTTCAGCACGTCGTCCACCCGACCGGTGATCCAGTAGTAGCCATCCTCGTCACGGCGCGCACCGTCACCGGTGAAGTACATGCCACGGAAGGTCTTGAAGTAGGTGTCCACAAACCGGTCATGGTCGCCATACAGCGTACGTGCCTGGCCCGGCCACGAATCCAGGATCACCAGGTTACCCTCGGCCACGCCTTCAATCAGGTTGCCGAGGTTATCCACCAGCGCCGGTACCACGCCAAAGAACGGACGTGCCGCCGAACCCGGCTTGAGTGCATGGGCGCCCGGCAGCGGGCTCATCATGTTGCCGCCGGTCTCGGTCTGCCACCAGGTATCGACGATCGGGCAACGGGATTGACCGACGTTCTTGTAGTACCAGTCCCACGCTTCCGGGTTAATCGGCTCACCCACCGAACCCAGCAGGCGCAAGCTGCTGCCATCGGCGCCTTCGCAGGCGGCGGTGCCGGAAGCCATCATGGCGCGGATCGCGGTCGGTGCGGTGTAGAGGATGTTGACCTTATGCTTGTCGACGATCTTCGCCACCCGGGTGATGTCCGGATAGTTCGGCACGCCTTCGAACATCAGCGTGGTCGCGCCGTTGGCCAGTGGGCCATAGACGATATAGGTGTGGCCGGTGACCCAGCCGACGTCGGCGGTGCACCAGTAGATTTCGCCCGGGCGGTAGTCAAACACGCGCTCGTGGGTCAGGGCTGCGTACAACAGGTAGCCGCCGGTGGTGTGCTGCACGCCCTTCGGCTTGCCGGTGGAGCCGGAGGTGTAAAGGATGAACAGCGCTTCTTCGGCGCCCATCTCTTTCGGCGCACACACGGTGCCCGCCACTTTCATCAGGTCTTCGTACCAGATGTCGCGATGCTGGTTCCACTTGATGTTGCCACCGGTGCGCTTGCACACGATGACTTTCTGGATGCTGCTGGTTTCCGGGTTGGTCAGGGCGTCGTCGACGTTGGCCTTCAGGGAAATCTTCTTGCCGGCACGAATGCCTTCGTCGGCGGTGATCACCACCTTGGATTTGCAGTCGATGATCCGACCGGCCAGGGCCTCTGGCGAGAACCCGCCAAACACCACCGAGTGAATCGCACCGATCCGGGCACAGGCCAGCATGGCGACCGCGGCTTCGGGAATCATCGGCATATAGATAGTCACCACGTCGCCGCGGTGCACATCCTGGCCGCGCAGGGCGTTGGCGAACTTGCAGACTTCTTCATGCAGCTCGCGGTAGGTGATGGTGCGGCTTTCGGCAGGGTCGTCGCCCTCCCAGATGATTGCTGGCTGGTCGCCACGCTCGGCGAGGTGGCGGTCCAGGCAGTTGTAGGAAACGTTGAGGGTGCCGTCGGCAAACCATTTGATGTCGACATGGTGATCGTCGAAGGAGGTCTGCTTCACCGTGGTGAAAGGCTTGATCCAGTCAAGGCGCTTGGCTTGCTCGCGCCAGAAACCGTCGGGGTTGACCACCGACTGCTGGTACATGGCCTTGTAGGTCGCCTCATCGGTCAGCGTATTGGCTGCTACTTCGGGGCGAACGGGGTACAGAGAAGCCGCACTCATCTTTCTTACCTCGGTGACATAGTTGTTGTTGTATGACCCTGTTGTAGCCGGGCCGGACCTATAGAACCATTCGACGATGGTAGTAACAAGCCCCTACAAATTGCCCACCTATCCCCTGGCAGCGCTCTGGCCCGCGGCCCGTGGCGCTTTGCAGGTTTCTGAAAAAACCTTCATTTCGCGATTGTTACAAAAACCACCAATAGTGTTTATCAAAAGCACGGGTATATGAATATAACTCGGACGCCTAAAATCAACCTCGCCATCAAGGCACTGTGATTAACAACGTAACAGCCCCCACGAAGGCAACGTTAATCCGAACTTCCCAATCAAGTTACACACGTGGCCTCACAAGGGCCCCGTGACCCCTTTCGACCGCCAAAAGGTAAATAGTCAAATGAAAGCGTTATTAGTTATGGCCCTTAGCAGCTTGTGCGCCACCGCCGCCCTGGCCGACGAAGCCCCGACTGACGTAGCCAGCCAGAGCACCCCGATTGTTGAGGATTACACTTACAGCACCCATCTGGACGTCGCCAAAGTAGTGTCCATGAGTGAAGTCCCGGATGTATGCAAAGTTGTACCGGTAAAAATGGAATATGAAGACTCACAAGGTCAGCGTCATATTCTTCAATATCAGGTCATGGGTAACGGTTGCTCTAACGGATAATAACTTCGTTAGTTTGAACTGAACCTGATCTTATTCGCCGCAAGAAATCGTTCTTGCGGCAAAGAGCCGGCTTATCCCCTACCGCTTGAATCGAATGCTACGATTGTGGCGCCGCCACCTCACCTGCAAGGCAGGATGCATTCATGCGAGCCAGTTTCGAAAAAATCCCCACCGAGGCGAACACCTCCTGGACCCTGCTGAACAGGCGTCTACCGGAGGCGATTCCGTTTGAATGGCATCACCATCCCGAATACGAACTGACCCTCACCCTCAACAGCCGCGGGCACCGCTATATCAGCAACGATGTGGCGCTGTACGATGACGGCGACCTGGTGCTGGTGGGCCCGAACGTGCCCCATAGCTGGTCTTCCGCCGAGCTGATCGACCCCGCCAAACCGCACATTGCCCTGGTCATCTGGTTTTCCGAGGCCTGGGCGGACTCGCTGGTGCAACTGTTTCCGGAGATGGGGTCGACGCGTGCGCTATTGGCTGCAGCGCGACAGGCGTTGAGTTTCAGTGATGCTACGTCCCGGGCGCTGCGCCCGGTGATCGAAGCAATGGTCGAGCAAGACGCTTCCCAGCGACTGATCTCGTTGCTCAGCGTGCTCAACACATTGTCCCGGGATATCGCCGCGCAGCGCATCGCGACGGAAAACGCCGCCCCTCACATCGTTGAAGACGCGCGCATCCGCCGCGTTCTGGACTACCTGCACGGCCACTATGCGCAACCTGTCGGCATTCCCGAGCTGGCGCAAATGGCCTGCGTCAGCGTTTCAGCCTTCCATCGCATGTTCCGCAAACACACACGCTGCACGGCGCTGGACTACATCGTCCGGCTACGCATCGGACATGCTTGCGCTTTATTGATGCGGGGCAACCTGGCGGTCAGCGCGATTTCCGAACAGGTCGGCTATGCCTCCCAGGCGTTGTTCAATCGGCAGTTCAAGGCGCACAAGGGCATGACGCCGTCACAGTTTCGGCTTCAACACGGGCATCACTTTCAATAAGCCGATTCTTCTATACGCCTCGAAACAAACGCCACAATCGTACTGCCAAACGCTGCAAACCAGGCTGCCCCCCAGACGGGCCGAGGTGATTCCATACCTGTATGCACAACAACAATACAGGTCACCCAATGAGCAATTACCACGCCTTCGAATGTGCCGAGCTGCCGGACGACTACAAGCGCAGCATCGTCGCCATGAAAAAGGCCCTGCGCGCGCAGATCGGCGACGTGCCTGCGCTGTTCGCCGAGGTCAGCGAGTTCATCAGGGCTGAAATCGCCTCGATCAAGGCCCAGCAGTCTGCCTGGCCCGAACTCGACTTTGAAACCATCGCCACCGGCCAGGTCACCGAAGCACAACGAGCCCTCATCAAACGCCGGGGCTGCCTGGTGATCCGCAACCACTTCCCCAGGGAACAGGTGCTGGCGTGGGACAAGAGCCTGCTGGACTACCTCGACCACAACCTTTTCGACGAGGTGTATCGCGGCCCGGCTGACAACTTCTTCGGCAACCTCGAAGCCTCACGCCCGGAAATATTCCCCATCTATTGGTCCGACGCCCAGATGCAAGTGCGCCAACACGAACGCATGGGCGCTGCACAGTCGTTCCTGAACCGCCTGTGGACCTACAACTCCCAAGGCCGGCATTGGTTCGACCCAGACATCAATGCGCTGTACCCCGACCGCGTCCGCCGCCGCCCACCCGGCACCACCTCCAAAGGGCTTGGCCCCCACACCGACTCGGGCGCCCTGGAACGCTGGCTGCACCCCGCCTACCTCAAGGTGTTCGACAAGATCTACCGCAACGACTTCAAGTCCTACGACCCCTGGGACGCTGCAAATCGCACAGAAGTCGATGAATACGCCTACAAGGACACGGTGAAATGCTCGGCCTTCCGTACCTTCCAGGGCTGGACCGCACTGTGCGACATGCAGGCCGACCAGGGCGTGCTGCATACCTTGCCGATCCCCAAGGCCATGGCCTATATGCTGCTGCGCCCGCTGCTGGACGACGTCCCCGAAGATGAGTTGTGCGGCGTTGCGCCGGGCAAGGTGCTGCCAGTTTCAGAGAAATGGCACCCGCTGCTGGTCCAGGGCATGACCCCGATTCCGGACGTACAGGCCGGCGATTCGGTGTGGTGGCACTGCGACGTGATCCACAGCGTCGCCCCCGTCGAAAACCAACAGGGCTGGGGCAACGTGATGTACGTGCCCGCCGCGCCCATGTGCCCGAAAAACCTGCGGTACGCCAAGGATGTGCTCAGGGCGTTCGAGCAAGGGGTTTCGCCGGATGACTTTGCCCGGGAGGACTACGAGAAAGAGTGGAAAGACCGCTTCATGACGCCGCAACTGAACACCCTCGGCCGCAAAGGGCTGGGGCTGGAATAAGCACCGCTCCCCAAAACAACAAAAAGGGTTATCCCACATGAAAATCCCCCATCGCCTTGCCGTTGCCATCTCCCTCGCCAGCCTTTGCACGTTCGCCGCTCACGCAGCCGACAGCAAAGGCACTGTTGAAGTCGTCCACTACTGGACCTCGGGCGGGGAAGCCAAGTCTGTGCAGGTGCTGCAACAACTGATCGAGAAAGACGGCTTCACCTGGCAAAACAGTGCCGTGGCCGGCGGCGGTGGCGCTGCTGCCATGACCGTCCTCAAGAGCCGCGCCGTCTCCGGCAACCCGCCCTCTGCCGCGCAGATCAAAGCTCCGGACATTCAGGAGTGGGGCAAGCTGGGCCTGCTGACCAGCGTCGACGACGTCGCCAAGGCCAATCACTGGGACAGCCTGCTGCCCGAAAGCATTGCGCAACTGATGAAATTCGACGGCCACTACGTCGCCGTACCGCTCAACATCCACCGCATCAACTGGTTATGGATCAACCCCGAGGTGCTCAAGAAAGCCGGCGTGTCCAAAGCCCCGGCCACCCTGGAAGAACTCTACGCCGCCGGCGACAAACTCAAGGCCGCCGGCTATATCGCCATCGCCCACGGCGGCCAACCCTGGCAGGACACCACCGTATTTGAAGGCCTGGTGCTCAGCATCCTGGGCGCCGATGGCTTCCAGAAAGCCTTTATCGACAACGACGAAGCCACCTTCACCGGCCCCAAAATGACCGAAGTCTTTGTCGCGCTGCGCAAGTTGAAGACCTACATGGACCCCAATGGCGCAGGTCAGGACTGGAACATGGAAACCGCCAAAGTCATCAATGGCCAGGCCGGCATGCAAATCATGGGGGACTGGGCCAAGAGTGAGTGGACCGCGGCGGGTAAAAAAGCCGGGGCCGATTATGAATGCGTGCCCTTCCCCGGCTCACAAGGCATTTATAGCTACACCATCGACTCACTGGCCATGTTCAAACCGTCCAGTAAAAATGATACGCCGAGCAACAACGCGGCTCGCGACGACCTGGCCAAGATCGCCCTGGAGCCGCAATTCCAGAGCGTGTTCAACCAGAACAAAGGCTCCATCCCGGTGATCAAGGGCCTGGACATGAGCCAGTTCGACAGCTGTGCCCAGGCTTCCGCCAAGGACTTCGCCGAAGCCGAGAACGCCGGCACGCTGGAGCCGAGCATGGCCTTCAACATGTCCACGTCCCAGGCGGTGCAAGGGGCGGTGTTTGATGTGGTCAGCAACTTCATGAGCAATAAAGACGCGGACCCCGCCAAGGCTGGCAAGCAGATGTTTGCCAGCATCAAAGCCGCAGCCCAGTAACCCCCCGCGACCCGTTCTTGCGCCAAACGGCGCAAGAACTTCCAGACCGAATCTGCCCCAGTTCGGCGCGCTGAAACAAACGCCTACCGCCCGTCAAAAAAATCCAAGCCAGGCAAAGCCTTGTAAACCCGGACCTTGGCTGCAAACACCACCATTTTGGCCGCTCACCGAGACCATCCGCCGCAACACAAAGTCGAATTTTTCCCTATAATGCGCGGGTAAATCGGGCCTGCAATATCCCTTTACATGGGGACGAAGAGCCAGACCTGAGGCCCCCGCTGGAGCCAGTAAGCATTGCTCCGCCCCTCAAGCCTCAAGCAGAACACCCGTAACCCTGATTCCGTTTAATGCGTGCGCTAGCTGCAACAAACGATTCCTTAAGATCCACCGCGGCCTTTGGGCCGTGTGAACACCCAACCATCCGGTTTCACACGGGCACCTTAGAGCCCTCACGCAGGAGACGACACGTCATGCTGAGCTGGGACGAGTTCGACAAAGAAGAAGACGGCGAAGTAGTTGCCAAAGGCGCCAACGCCGGCCACGCCACCGAAGCCAACATGGACCGCCTCGACGGTGCCGGCGCTGCTGCCGCCATCGAAGCCCGCGCCGTCACCGCCAATGACTCCGCCGCGATCATCCGGGCCAAGGCCGCCCTCGACAAACTCGACGTCGCCGAAGGCCTAGCCGAACTCGAAGGCTCCGCCGCCCGCGTCGCCGTTGACGAAAAGCGCATGATCAACTGCCGCGCCGACCTCAACCAACTCGTACCTTTCAAGTACGACTGGGCCTGGCAGAAATACCTCGACGGCTGCGCCAACCACTGGATGCCGCAAGAGGTCAACATGACCGCCGACATCGCCCTGTGGAAAAATCCGGAAGGCCTGACCGACGACGAACGTCGCATCGTGATGCGCAACCTCGGCTTCTTCTCCACTGCGGATTCGTTGGTCGCGAACAACCTGGTACTGGCCGTGTACCGCCTGATCACCAACCCGGAGTGCCGCCAGTACATCCTGCGCCAGGCCTTCGAAGAAGCGATCCACACCCACGCCTACCAGTACTGCATCGAATCGCTGGCCATGGATGAAGGCGAGATCTTCAACATGTACCACGAGATTCCATCGGTCGCCAAAAAGGCTGCCTGGGGCTTGAAGTACACCCGTTCGATCTCCGATCCGAAGTTCGAAACCGGTACCGTTGAGACTGACAAAGAGCTGCTGCGCAACCTGGTGGCCTACTACTGCGTACTGGAAGGCATCTTCTTCTACTGCGGCTTTACCCAGATTTTGTCCATGGGCCGTCGCAACAAAATGACCGGCGTGGCCGAGCAGTTCCAGTACATCCTGCGGGATGAGTCGATGCACCTGAACTTCGGTATCGATGTGATCAACCAGATCAAAATCGAAAACCCGCACCTGTGGGATGCCGAGATGAAGGAAGAAGCGACCCAGATGATCCTGCAAGGGACTCAGCTGGAGATCGAATACGCGCGTGACACCATGCCGCGTGGGGTGCTGGGGATGAACGCGGCGATGATGGAGGACTACCTCAAGTTCATCGCTAACCGTCGTCTGTCGCAGATTGGATTGAAGGAAGAGTATCCAGGCACCACCAACCCGTTCCCGTGGATGAGCGAGATCATGGACTTGAAGAAAGAGAAGAATTTCTTTGAGACTCGTGTGATCGAGTATCAGACTGGTGGTGCGCTTAGCTGGGATTGATTCCTTAGCCAACTGAATAGCCCTGACTTGTTCAGGGCTTTTTTGTATTTGCAGAGTGCCAAATCCTACAGTCTCGTAGGAAATTTCGTAGACGTGCTAGTGGCCACTCAGTATCGTCCGAGGACTTTCTACCCTCGGCGACTGTATGGATATTACAAAAGACAGCATCGACTGGAGCGACGAGGAATTAGCCGCGGCAGTCGAGACCTACTTGAAGATGTTGGCGTTGGAGAAGAGCGGCCAACCCTTTAATAAAGCCCATGAAAACCGATTGCTACGTCAGGGACCAATCGCAGGTCGTACAGAAGGCTCCATCGAGTTTCGCATGCAGAATATCTCTGCGGTTCTGGTCCAAATGGGCCTGTATCGGATCAAGGGGTACAAACCTGCAAATAACGTGGGCTCGGGAGTAGAACAACAGATTCGCAAAGCCCTCACTGCCCTTCGTATATTTGAATCAGATGAAACAGCGCAAACTGCAGATGAACAAACCCTCGTCCGCCGAGCATCCAAGCTACTGCAGCAGCCCATCGAGAAGGTGCCGGACGGAATTGCGAAGCCACAGAAAGTGTCCATTGTCGGTACGGCTTTTGTTCGCGATCCCAAAGTACGCGCTTGGGTATTGAATGAGGCCAATGGCATTTGCGAAGGCTGCGGTTCAAACGCTCCCTTCGAAGTGGATGGCTTGCCATTTCTTGAAGTACATCACGTCAAGCACCTCGCCCAGAAGGGTTCGGATCGCATCACCAATGCTGTAGCCTTGTGCCCGAATTGCCATCAGCGTTGTCACCGATCAAGTGACCGCGGTGACTTCACCAAAGGGCTTTACTCGAAAATCGAAAGATTGAAAGAAGAGTAAACTTCTGTGGTCACAACTGATGTATTACCAAAATTACGAGATAGGACCGAGACCCGCCCGTGAACCCAGACATGCTCGAATCCGGCCCCTTGGATGCCAAAGTACTCTCCGTCTTTGACTTCGACGGCACCCTGACCCACCACGACAGCTTCGTGCCGTTCCTGAAGTTCGCCTTTGGTAAAGGCGAATTCGTGCGCAGGATGGTGAAGCTGGCCGTACCTGGCGCGCAGTTTGTGTTGCGCGTGATTAGCCGTGATGAGCTCAAGGCGCAGTTGATCCGCACCTTTATGACCGGCGTGGACAAGGCGTGGGTTCAGCAGAAAGCGGAAGCGTATTGCCAGGCGTATTGGAACAAGCTGATGCGCCCAACCGGGCTGCAATCGGTGGCCGATGAGGTGAAGTCCGGGGCCGTGGTGACGCTGTGTTCGGCATCGCCAGCGTTGGTGTTGCAGCCGTTTGCGGATCGGCTTGGGATCCGGTTGATCGGCACTGAGCTTGAGGTGGTGGACGGGGTGTTGACGGGCAAGCTCACGGGGAATAATTGCCGGTGCGAGAACAAAGTGCTTCGGCTTGAGGCGGTTTATGGGGATCTGGGGGAGTATCGGCTCAGGGCCTGGGGTGATACGCGCGGGGATCGGGAGTTGTTGGCGGCGGCGCAGGATGCGCATTTTCGGCATTTTCATGCGAAGAAGAAACGAATCAAGCAACGCTGAATCGCCTGGACGACCTATCTGTGTGCGCTGGATTGACTGCCTTAGGCGGCGATCCAGTTTTCCACGATCAAGCCATTCACTCGCTTGAACTCACCTTCGTTGTTAGTCACCAAGACCAATCCTGAGCTTCTGGCGTGGCCCGCGATGTGCAGGTCATTTACGCCGATTGGAGTGCCCTTCTTTTCGAGATCGGAGCGGATCGAGCCGTAGTGAAAAGCGGCCTTGTCATCGTAGTGAATGACGTCAAGCCGGGAGATGAAGTCCTCCACCGCCCGAGTATTTTTCTCAACAAACTGGCTTTTTTCGGCCCCGTGCATCAATTCCGCAAGGGTGATCGAAGAGATCACCATACGACCTACATTCGCATTGAATTTTTCCAGTATTTCCATAGGCCGACGCTTGATGATGTAGATCACGATGTTCGTATCAAGCATGTACTTAATCATCAAAGGACTCTCGCTCTTGCTGGGTTTGGTCGGCGCGCTCCTCCATAAAATCATCAGATACCGATTCGCTTGCAAGGAAAAAGCTGTCCCAAGTGTTTTCAACCGGCGAAATAATCAGTTCGCGCCCCACGGCACGCACCTCTACAGTTTTCACCCCAGCGGGAAAACGCATATCAGCAGGGATGCGGATATTTTGTGTACGGTTATTGGTGAAGATCGTTCCAGTAGACATAAGGAACACCTCTCTAGGCATGGGAAGACAGGTAAGAATGATAGTTTGCAGATGCTCTATTGCATAGCTCTATAGCAGCTACCCGACAAGCGTAGCCGAACAGGTAGCTGTTGGTAGCGGCGCAGGAAGCGCATTTTCATGCGAAGAAGTTGGGCAAGTTGCGGCGGTGATGCGGGTGGATAGGGTCTGCGGGTAGACCGAGTTGATCCCATCGCAGCCTCGCTGGGGCTCGACAGCTCCCACAGGGGATCTCTGTAGGTTCTAAGGGTGGTGGGAATTCATTAGATTGGCGCTTTGAGGTCCACGCCTAGTGCCGTTGCGAAGGCTTTGACCAGCGGGCTTCGTGGGGCGTTGTGGCGCAGGATGAGGTTGAACGCTGTGCTCAGGTGGATCTGCTCCGGGCATAACACGCGCAGGCGCCCTTCCTTCACCAGCGGCGCGGCGTAGTGTTCCGGAAGGAAGCCCAGGAAGCGGCCGGTGAGGATGAGGATGGCGACGGCTTCTACCTGTGAGGCCGAGGCGGACTGGCTGTCGTAGCTGACGAAGTTGGCCTTGTCGCTGTGGATCGCGTAACGATGGTTGACCACTTCATGCTGGCGCAACACATCTGCGTTGATATCACTCGCTTCAAACAGCGAATGCCCGACGCCGCAGTACGCGTGGGACTTTTCTTCGTACAGCGGGAAATAATCGAATTCTTCCCGGCGCTGGTACACCGGGACGATGCCGACAATCAGCCGCCCTTCCACCACGCCCCGCTCAACTTCGTCCAGTTGCGAGGCATGTAGGCGTAATCTTATTTTTGGCGACTCTGTATGTAATCTTCCCAGCGCGTTAATCAACGGTGAATTAACGTCGGAGACGGTGTTATCAATAACGCCCACACTAAGGTCGCCGATCAGTTCGTTCTGTGCCGAACTAAGCTTGTCCCTGAAACTGTCTACCGAGGCAAATAATTCAATGGACGCTTGATAGACTAATTTGCCTTCTTCGGTCAGGCCAAACCCTTCCCGCCCTCGCGTACACAGGCGCATGCCGATGCGAATTTCCAGGTCGGAAATCTGCTTGCTGATCGCCGCCAGGCCCACATTCAGCTCGTTCTGCGCCGCGCTGAAGCCGCCCGCTTCGACCACAGCCTTGAACACCCGCAGCAATTTGAAATCCAGGCCGCTGAGTTGCAGGGGCGGTCTTGTGCCGGGTTTTGGCGGTATGTTTCCAGAATTGGAAAGTGGGGTTTCCATAATACGTGTTGACCTCAAGTGCCATATTCAACAGGCTTTGACCTACTCCATGAACATCGCCGGGCGGCAATAATGAACATACTTAACCGCCCTTGGCAACCTTGAATATAGCGGGTTGAACAGCTTTTACCGGCTGATTTAACGCCCATAAAAACCTGACACTACGATCAGGACTTTTCGTTTTGCTACTGCCCTCCGAATCCATAAGGCCAAGCCACGTCCATCGGGCTTGTCACTTCTAAAAACAAGCGTGAGGAACACCATGTCTCAGCCCACCGATCGCCTATGGGGTGCTCGTTTCAAGTCCGGCCCGTCTGCTGCTTTGGCGGCGCTGTCCCGTTGCCCCGAGCGCTATTTTCGCCTGACGCCCTACGACCTCGCCGGCTCCCGGGCCCATGCCCGTGAGTTGCAGCGCGCCGGGTTGCTGGATGAGTCGGAAACCTTGCGCACCCTGGAAGCGCTGGACCGCATCGGTGAGGACTTTGCCGCTGGCCGCCTGCACCCGACGCTGGATGACGAGGATGTGCACACGTTCATCGAGCGGGTGTTGACCGAGCGTTTGGGCGCCCTGGGCGGCAAGTTGCGCGCGGGGCGTTCGCGCAATGACCAGACGGCCAACGATTTGCGCCTGTTCCTGCGGGACCACGCGCGCACCATCACCACCGAGGTGTTGGGGTTGCAGCAGGCGCTGGTGGACCAGGCCGAGCAGCATATCGAGAGTATCTGCCCGGGCTTCACCCACTTGCAGCAGGCGCAGCCGATTGCGTTCGCCCATCACTTGCTGGCCCATGCGCAATCGATGCTGCGGGATGTGCAGCGCCTGGTGGATTGGGATGCGCGTACGGCGTTGTCGCCGCTGGGTGCTGCAGCGATGGCCGGCTCGGCGATTGCGCGCCAGCCGGAGCATTCGGCCAAGGAGATGGGTTACACCGGGCCGTGCGAAAACTCGATTGATGCTGTAGCCAGTCGCGACCACGTGGCGGAGTTTCTGTTTGTGGCGGGCATGCTCGGGGTGAATATTTCGCGGCTGTCGGAGGAGTTTTGCCTGTGGTCGTCGCGGCAGTTTCGCTGGGTGCAGTTGGACGATGCCTACGCCACCGGTAGCTCGATCATGCCGCAGAAGAAGAACCCGGACATTGCCGAATTGGCGCGGGGTAAAGCGGGGCGGTTGATTGGCAACCTGACCGGGTTGATGTCCACGCTCAAGTCCTTGCCGCTGTCGTACAACCGCGATTTGAGTGAAGACAAGCACAGTGTGTTGGACAGCGTGGATACGTTGCTGCTGGTGCTGCCGGCGATGGCCGGGATGGTCGCGACGATGAAGGTGCAGGTGGAAGAGCTGCGGCGTCAGGCGCCGATGGGTTTCACATTGGCAACTGAGGTGGCGGATTGGCTGGCCACTCGTGGTGTGCCGTTCAAGGAGGCCCATGAGATTACCGGTGCCTTGGTGCAGGCCTGTGAGAAGCATGAGATTGAATTGTGGGAAGCCTCGCCGGCGTTGTTGGCGGAGGTGGATACGCGGCTGACGCCGCAAGTGCGTGAGTGCCTGACCCTGGAAGCGGCGATTGCGGCGCGCAGTGGTTGGGGCGGTACGGCGCCGGATCGGGTGCGGGAGCAGATTGGGCGGTTGAAGGTGGCTCTGGCTGCGCAACAGAAGTGGGCAGAAAACTACACCGGCTTTCGAATTTAAAGATCGTTCCCACGCTCTGCGTGGGAATGCCTCTTGTGACGATCCGCGTCACGCTTTGGGGACGCAGAGCATCCCTTGCTGCATTCCCACGCAGAGCGTGGGAACGATCAGTGTATTCAGTTGTTTTGGAGAGTCACCATGAAACAAACCCCGGCAGAGCGCTTGCAAGCCGAGCGCCAGCAGACCGAGAACCAGTTCGATATCACCCAGTACGAGCATGTGCCGCGTCGCTATTACGGGCGGATGTTTTTTGCCACGTTGATCGTGATCGCACTGGCTGCCTTGCTGCGTGCATTCGCCAACGGCCAGATCGAATGGTCCTACATCGGTCAGTTCCTCACGTCCGAGGCGATCATCTGGGGCCTGGTGAACACCATCATCATGTCGATCCTGGCGATGGCGCTGGGCGTGGTGATCGGGGTGATCACGGCGATCATGCGCATGTCGGCCAACCCGATCCTGCGCTACGTGGCCATCACCTACACCTGGCTGTTCCGGGGTACGCCGCTGATTCTGCAACTGCTGTTGTGGTTCAACCTGGCGCTGATTTTCCCGGTGATCGCGATTCCCGGCCTGTTCAGCATCGATACCGTGGACCTGATGACGCCGTTCGTGGCCGCCCTCCTCGGCCTGAGCATCAACCAGGGTGCCTACACCGCTGAAGTGGTGCGCGCCGGCCTGTTGTCGGTGGACACCGGCCAGTACGAAGCCGCCAAGTCGATCGGCATGCCGAGCCTTCAGGCGCTGCGTAGGGTGATTCTGCCCCAGGCGATGCGGGTGATCATTCCGCCTGTAGGCAACGAGTTCATCAGCATGGTGAAAATGACCAGCCTGGCGAGTGTGATCCAGTACTCGGAGCTGCTGCACAACGCGCAAAACATCTACTACGCCAACGCCCGGGTCATGGAGCTGCTGATTGTTGCCGGCATCTGGTACTTGGCGGTGGTGACTGTTCTTTCATTCGGTCAGAGCCGCCTTGAGCGTCGTTTTGCCCGCGGCGCCGGCAAGCGTTCGTAAGCCCTGACTGAGGAGATTTGCCCCATGAGAAGCATCGTCAAGGCCGTGAACCTGAACAAGTACTACGACCAGTATCACGCGTTGCAGGACATCAACCTGGAAGTCGAACAAGGCGAAGTGCTGTGCATCATCGGCCCGTCCGGTTCCGGCAAAAGTACCCTGCTGCGCTGCGTCAATCAGCTGGAAAAAATCGACAAGGGCGGCCTGTGGGTCGATGGCGAACTGGTGGGCTACCGGGTCGTCGGCAACAAGCTGCACGAATTGAATGAATCACAGATCGCCCGTCAGCGGTTGGCCACCGGCATGGTGTTTCAGCGCTTCAATCTGTTCCCGCACATGACTGTGTTGCAGAACATCATCGAGGGCCCGTGCCAGGTGCTCAAGCGCTCGCCAAAGGAAGCCACCGAGGACGCGCTGGAGTTGCTGGCCCGCGTCGGCCTGGCGGACAAACGCAATGCCTACCCGGTGGAGTTGTCCGGCGGCCAGCAACAACGTGTGGCAATTGCCCGTGCGTTGGCGATGCGCCCCAAGCTGATGTTGTTTGACGAACCCACGTCAGCCCTCGACCCGGAGCTGGTAGGAGAAGTGCTGTCGGTGATGCGCGATTTGGCCACCACCGGCATGACCATGATTGTGGTCACCCATGAGTTGGGCTTCGCCCGCGAAGTGTCCAACCGCATGGTGTTTATGGATGCCGGCCAGATTGTGGAAGCCGGCAGCCCGGAAGAAATTCTAATAAGCCCACAAAACCCGCGTACCCAAAGCTTTATTTCTGCCGTTCGCACTTAACTAAAAAACTAACGAGAACGCCCCCATGAAAAATCTGTTTCTTCCAAGTTTGCTCGTAGGCCTGATGGCCTCCACTTCGGTTTTGGCGGCATTGCCGGCAGCGATCAAGGACAAGGGTGAGATCAGCGCGGCCATCGTGCCGAACTACCCGCCGATGGATTTCAAGGACACCGCCACCAACAAGCTCACCGGCCTGGACTTTGACCTGGGCAACGCCCTGGCCGAGCGTTTGGGGGTGAAGATCAAGTGGCAGGAAACCGGCTTCGAACAAATGCTCAGCGGCCTGACCACCAAGCGCGTGGACATTGTGCTGTCGGGCATGACCGACACTGCCGAGCGTCAGAAGGCGGTGACCTTTATCGACTACTTCACCAGCGGCCCGCAGCTGTACACCCTGGCCAAGCGTGAAGACCTCAAGGAATTGACTGACCTGTGCGGTAAAAAAGTCGGCACCAGCCGACGTACGACCTGGCCGTCGGAAATTGCCGCATGGAGCAAGGAAAACTGCGAGAAGGCCGGTAAGCCAGCCATCGTAGTGATTGGCACTGAGGGTTCGGCGGATGCGCGGGCACAGTTGCAGCAGAACCGTCTGGATGCGGCGATGCAAGGCAGTGAAACCATTCCTTACCTGATGTCGCTGGACAAAGGTAAATACAAGCCGGTGGGCCTGGCGATTTCCAAGCAGTTCACGGGGCTTGGGATTGAGAAGAGCAATACCGAGTTGGTCACGGCCATCAGTGAGGCGTTGCAGGGCATGATTGATGACGGGACGTACGGCAAGATTCTGCAGAAGTGGGATCTGGAGCAGGGTGCGGTGGAAAAAATCAGCATCAATGCCGGCCAGTAACTCGATCTAAATGTGGGAGCGGGCTTGCTCGCGAATGCGGTGGATCAGCCAGTACAGTTGGCACTGACACACCGCATTCGCGAGCAAGCCCGCTCCCACACTGGATCTTCATCGCCTTGAAAAAAGAATAAGGACATCCGCCCCACCGTGGCCACATACTCCCTGGTAATCCGCCGCCTGATGATCTGCTCGGTGACCATCGTCGTCAGCCGCGCCATGACCAGCCCATTGCTCGCCCTGTTGCTGAGCACCCGCCTGGGCCTCAACCAGCAAGACATCGGCTTGCTGATGGGCATCGCCGTCTTCATCGCCACCCTGCTGGGCCTCTACGGTGGCTACATCATCGACCGCCTGGAAAAGCGCAAGCTGCTGATCCTGGCGATGCTTTCCAGCTCCATCGGTTTTCTGTTGCTGACCTTTGCCAGCAACCTGTACCTGACCACCCTGACCCTGGTGATCACCGAAGCCGCTTCGGCGCTGTTCCTGATCGGCTCCAAGGCGATCATCAGCGAGAACCTGCCGGTGGGCCAGCGGGCCAAGGTGTTTTCCCTGCGCTACACCCTGACCAATGTCGGCTACGCCACCGGCCCGATGCTCGGCGTGGTGATTGCCGGGCAGATGCCCCTGGCACCGTTCCTGATCGCCAGCGCGATTGCCTTTGGCAGCCTGTTCCTGATGATCGGCATCCCACCGACCCAGCGCGACGACAGCAACAAACCCTTAAGTTTTCTCAGCACCCTGAGGACGCTGCGCAGCGATCGCACCTTGATCCTGTTCACCAGCGGCAGCCTGTTGAGCACCATTGTCCACGGGCGCTACACCCTCTATCTGTCGCAATTTCTGCTGGTGGCCTACAAGCCGGAGAACGCGCTGAAAATCCTCTCTGCGGTGCTGGCGTGCAACGCGATCACGGTGATCCTGATGCAGTACCAGATCGGCCGCTTCCTCAAGCGTGAACAACTGCGCTACTGGATCGTGCTCGGCACCTCACTGTTTATTGCCGGGTTGATCGGCTTCAGCATGGCGGACGGCCTGGTGTCGTGGTGTGTCGCGATGTTTGTGTTCACCCTCGGGGAGATGATCATCTACCCGTCCGAGTTCCTGTTTATCGACACCATCGCCCCGGACGCCCTGCGCGGCAGTTATTACGGCGCACAAAACCTGGCGGCATTTGGCGGCGCCTTGAGCCCGGTAATCTGCGGCTACCTGCTGATCAATGCATCCCCCGCCTCGATGTTCTATGTACTGAGCGGGTTGACGGCAGTGGGTGGCACCTTGTGTTTCCTGAGTGGCCGGCGTGTGGTGGTCCGTGCGTAATTTCTACTGATATTTGCTCGATATCCCGCTATTAATAGCGAAATCTCTCACGGACCCGAGCCCCATGAAATTCGACACGGCCTACAGCCTGAGTCTCGACGACAAGCTGTCGATCTATGACGTGCGCGACCTGAATTTCGACGAAACCGCCGCCTTCGATTCCGACAAGGACAGTTTCCTGTGCCCCAACGACGAATGCCGGGCGGCGTTTGCGGCGGGCAATGTGTTGGGCACGTTCAATGCAAAAAACGTCAATTACCTGCGTACGCCCCACTTCAAGAACATCCCCAGCACCCGGCATATCGAGGGTTGCCGTTACGCCAGTCGCCCTGCCGGAAAAGGCGAATCTGAGGATGGGCCGGAGGAAAACTTTCCGTCGGAATTTGTCCTGACGCGGCGCCAGTACGAACGCAAAACGCCGGTCATCGGTGCTGAGGGTGGCACCGCACAAGAGCCGCCGAAAACGCCGGCAACCCGCAACGCCTTGTCTCACAGCTCAAGCGACACCACCCCGGACAAGACCAGCGTCTTTGCCCACCCGGTGGAATGCTACGTGTCGAATATCGGCGACAAGGACAAGCTCAAAAGCATGCCCTTGAAGATCGGCGAGCACACCGCGACCTACTGGACGTTTTTCAAGAAGATCGAATACCTGCAAGACAATAAAGGCCTGATCTACTGGGGCAAGATCAAGGAGATCAAGGACTACACCAGCAGCTTTCGCATCGACTTCGAAAAGAAAGCCTGGCTCGACAAGAAGCCCTACTCCATCAATGTTTACCTGAGCAAAAAACTGATCGAGAACTACCGCAAGCGCAAGGCGTTCCTGGAGCAGATCAAGGCCGCGGTGGACAGTGATCGAGCGCTGTATTGCTTCTTCTACGGGGTAACGCCGGAGCTGAAACAGGTGCCAAGCAAGAAAAACCCCGAGCAGACGTTCGGGGTATTCAGTGCCAATATCGAGAACCTGGATCACCTGATTATTCGCGAGGCGCCGGGGTTGGGAGAACGGTAATGCGATTCCAGGTCAGGCCCTTCGGCTGAATAAACGGTACTTTTCACGTGCAAGTGCGGCGCCCGCAGGGTCCAAGCCGCCTACCGTGACCAACCAGTGAATCAGCATTTCCTCATCCGGTAAATGAAGCCCCTTCACATCTTTCAAGCTTCGAGGCGTATGGTTGATTCGAGCGTCGTAATGCAGAGCGCTCCAAGGCATTGCAACAAGATCCACGCCTTCTGCGTCCATCTCAAAACTCCGCAATATTTCGTTGATTTGAGTCTGCGCACTCCGATCACCCCGCTGCTGTAGAGAGTACGACTCGACCAAACTGACGAATTGCTGCTCAGGCACAGACGGATCAACCAAATCCAAAACATCAGACTTCAAGGCGAGATCCAAAACACCACTCATCCACCGATTAATAAAGGTGCGCACGAAGCCATCGGCGTCGGCTTTTTTCATATCAAAAAACAGCATGCAATAGCGGGTTTTCAGATGTATCGCCAACAGCACATGTTTACGTTGCACCGTCGCGGCATGGACCAGCCACTGATGAGGGTCGGCGTACAGGTCATCGCCCTGGCGCTCTTGTGTCGGCGGTTTTTGAACCAGGGTAATTTTTTTGCCTTTGTGAACCCGGCTAAAAAAATTACCAGCCGCCTGCGTACAATTAAAACTAAGCATCAAGATATTTCCTGAATATTCTGACTGAAGTCTAAGACAAGACTCAGTCGCCTTGTACGTGTGCAGCAACCCACTCGATTTCGTAACGCTGCCTGACCGCGTAGCCGATAGCGCTCAATGTCTCTTCGCTTAATACCGACAACTCTGAATCACTCAACAAATCATGCCTGATCATTTGCGCAAGGCTCTCGCGGGCTTTCGAACGACTGTAGAGATCAAACATTCGGACGACATCGTTATCGCGATCTCTGGTGAGGCTATACAGCGTCCTGTACCGAGCCTCGGCAGAAAGCGTTTCGCGCTCGCTGATGGTCTTTGCATCAGCCAGTACGCCTAGGTAAAAGCGTTCAAGCGCCAATGCCCTGAGGACCTTGAACTTCTGCCAATCGCTTTCGGAAATGGACATGACATCCCCCGGTCACTTTCTTTTGAATAGAGAAGTAACCCTAGCCTGCGGCTAAAAGAACGCAAAATCCACTTGCGTCAGACCAGCATGCTCACCATCACCACGCCCAACAACCCGATATACACCCGCGCATGCAGTGCATCCGGGATGCGACCGATCCACGGCGTGGCCAGGCGAATGCCCAGCAGCGAGCCCAGGGTGAGGATGGCGAACGCCAGCAAATCGACATAGCCGACATACCACGTGCCCAATTGCACCTTGGCGAATCCCGCCATGAGCATGTAGGTAAATGTACCGGCCAGCGCCACCGGCACGCTCAGCGGATTAGCCATGGACGTGGACTGGGACATGCTCAAGCCACAACGGCGTAACAGCGGCACGGTCATCACGCTGCCGCCCACCCCCAGGAAGGTCGCGATCAGGCCAATGGCGATGCCGCCGCCCGTCACTTCCATGCCGCTCAGGCGTCGTGGCTGGAGCCTGTCGTCCTGGCTGAGAAAGCCCCTGCGCAACAGACAATCGACGATGGTGACGGCCAGGTAGGCGATAAAGGCGTACCGCATGAAATCGCCGCTGGCGAACATTGCAGCCCCTGCCCCCAGCACGGCGCCGCCCCCGATGTACCCGCCCAACGGCCACAGGTAATGGCGAATCAGATTACCTTTGCGCTGGTGTTTTCCGGTGGCAAGCAGCGCGTTGACGATCATCACGCAGGTCGAGGTGGCGACCGCGATATGCATCGCTGATTCACTCACGCCCGCGTCGTGGCTGAGCTTGAGCATGCCGTACAGCAACGGCACCACCACGAACCCGCCACCGAAGCCGAACAGCACAGCGGTCACGCCGGTCATGCAGCCGAACAGTGCCAGTAATAGATAGAACATCGAGAATCGCCTTCAGTATCAGGGAGAGCTGTCGACGATAGAGATTCAAGGCTTGGCCCGCTTGCGCATGTCGGCCAATAATGTGCGAGATATTGCCACTTCCGGGATCAGCTCCATGCGCAACGTTTCCATCGCTCAGCTCGACCTGACCCCGCGAACGGTCGTGGCAATCGGCACCGACTATCCCCACGGCTATCTGCTCAAGCGCCACAGCCATCGGCGCGGCCAGTTATTGTATGGCGCCACCGGGGTGATGCAAGTCAGCACCCAGCAAGGCAACTGGGTTGTGCCGCCCCAGCGCGCGGTGTGGATTCCCGCCCAAGTGCCCCATGAAGTGCTGATGCTCGGCGTGTCGACGCGCAGCCTGTATATCGAACCGCACGCCGTCACCGACTTGGGCACCGACTGCCACGTCATCAACGTTTCCCCCCTGATGCGCCAGCTGCTGATGGAGGCGGTGGAGCTGCCGCTGGAATACGACGAGGCCGGGCGCGACGGTGCGCTGGTCAGCCTGCTGTTGCATGAACTGGCACGCGCCACGCACTTGCCCCTGCATATCCCGCTGCCGGAGGACCCTCGCCTGCTTGCTCTGTGCCTGGCGTTTCTGCAGCGGCCGGACGTGCACCAGTCACCGGTTCAATGGGCGCAACAATCGCACCTGAGCCTGCGCACCTTCAGCCGGCATTTTCGCCAACAAACCGGCCTGAGCTTCGTGCAGTGGCGCCAGCGGGCCTGTGTTGTGCAGGCCTTGGCGCGGTTGGCCAGCGGTGCAAGCGTCACCCGGATCGCCCTGGACCTGGGCTATGAAAACCCGGCGGCATTTTCCAGCATGTTCCGCCGGGTGCTGGGCCAGTCACCGAGCACCTACCTGGAAGGGGCGAAATAGAGCGGCGGCAGCGCTATCGGAAAATCCAGTTGATGAGCGGTCAAAACAACTGTACAAAAACACAGTATAGTTTGCCCTCCCCCCGTCGAACCTGGAGAAAGTCCATGTCCTCTCTGGCAATGAGCAGCACCGTAGAACAGCAGATCGTCCTTCATCAATTCACCCCACGGCACAGCGTCCAGGCCCGCCTGATGCTGGGCTGGAGCCGGGAAGACCTGGCCCGGGAAGCGGATGTGGAAGTGGACGCCCTTCAACGTTTTGAAAGCCATGGCGATGTGGACGATGAAGTCCGCCTGAGTGTGGCGTTTCGCCTGGAGGCTGAAGGGTTGGTGTTTTTCCCGGGCTTTGCGCCGGGTTGGGGGATGAATGTGCGGGGCTCTTTGCCACTGTCGTCAGAGCATTCAGTGCTTGAAACGGTTGAGTAAGATTTCTCTTCGCGCTGACGCTTATCCCTATTTAGGTATATCCTCTCATGAGTTCATGGAAGCCACTCCTCTGGGTGGGCGGTAGCAAGAAAGATCTGCAGCAAATGCCTGGGCCTGTTCAAGATGTGTTTGGCTTTGCGCTCCACCTCGCCCAAGGAGGAGGCAAGCACTCACAGACCAAGGCATTGAAAGGGTTTGGCGGTAACGCGGTACTTGAGGTGGTGGAGGATTTCGACAGCAACACTTATCGTGGTGTGTATACCGTCCGTTTCGACTCAGCTGTTTATGTCCTTCATTGCTTCCAGAAAAAGTCGACGAAAGGCATCGCTACAGCACAGCACGACATACAACTGATCAAACAGCGACTCAAGGCGGCGCAGGATCATGCACAAGCATCACAACGCGATTGAGATCGAAGAAAGCACCGGCAATGTCTATGAAGACATCGGGCAGCCCGACGCCAGTGAAATGCAGGTCAAGGCACAGCTTGCGACGAAGATTGGTGAGATTCTCAAGGCACGTAGCCTCACTCAGGCACAAGCCTCCGTCATTCTCGGTTTATCCCAACCCAAGGTGTCTGAAATGCTGCGTGGCAGGTTTCGGGGTATCAGTGAAGCCAAAATGCTTGAGTGTTTGTCGCGCCTGGGGCGCGATGTGCAAATCGTTATTACGGCTGCGCCAGCTTCACGTACTCAAGGACGTATTGAAGTGCTATTCGCCTGAGTTGCCCTAGGTTCTGGCTCCCGCAAGTTCACGCCTGCAACTGCAACGCCCGACGGATCATTTGTGGCGGTTGGCCAAACGCTCGCAGGAAGGCTCGACGCATGCGCTCCGGGTCACCGAAGCCCGTCTCCCGGGCGACAACGTCGATGGAGTGGCTGCCGGATTCGAGCATCAACCGGGCGGCTTCAATGCGCAGGTGTTCTACCGCCTTGGCCGGCGATTGCCCGGTTTCGGCGCGGAACAGTCGGCTGAACTGACGCGGGCTGAGGTGTGCCGCTTGCGCCAGTTGTTCTACCGAGAGGTCCTCGTGCAAGTGCCCTTTGGCCCACGCCAGGGCGGTTTGTACGCGGTCAGACTTTGGGTCCAGTTCCAGCAACGCCGAGAACTGTGACTGGCCACCGGCACGGCGATGGTAAACCACCAGTTTTTTCGCCACGTCGCGGGCCACTTCCACGCCCAAATCGTGCTCGACCAGAGCCAGGGCCAGGTCGATGCAGGCGGTCATCCCGGCAGAGGTCCAGAGCGGGCCATCGACGGTGAAGATCCGGTCTTCCTCCAGCTTCACATTGGGGTAGCGCTGGCGAAACGTCATGGCGTGGTACCAGTGGGTGGTTGCCTTGCGCCCTTCCAGCAGGCCGGCCGCTGCCAGGTGGAACGAACCGGTGCAGGCCGATGTAACCCGGCGCGACGCCGTCAATGATGCTTGCAGGTACTCCACCATGCCAGGAGTGGGCTCAAGTAGTTCGTTGTCCCCCAGCACCAGGATCGTGTCGTAGACCTGCTGCCCGAACGCCAGGCTATCAATGGCAAAGCCCATGGAGCTTTTTATCGGCCCGCCATGCTCCGACAACAAGTCCACGCGGTAGAACGGTCGCCCCACCACGAAGTTGGCAAATTCGAACACGCTGCTGGTGGACAGGCTGAGCACCTGGAAACCGGGAAAAAGCAGAATACCGACGGACACCATGGCCAAACCTCATGTCTCTAAAGGAGGGATATATGACATTGCAGCCATCACATTACACCCATAATCTTGGTTCCAACAAGGCCGATCCCCTCCCCGGCCCATTTGGAGCAACTGCCATGTCGCAACACAAAGGTTATGCCCTGATTACCGGTGCCTCGTCAGGAATTGGTGCGGTGTATGCCGACCGCCTGGCCCGTGCCGGCTACGATCTGATTCTGGTGGCCCGCAACCAGCAACGTCTGGAGCAGTTGGCAACACGCTTGAAAGCCAATACCCAGCGTGACGTGCAGGTGATAGCGGCCGATCTCAATCTGCCAGCCGACTTGGCGCGAATCGCCCGGATCGCGCACGAAGACAGCCGTATCAGCCTGCTGGTGAATAACGCCGGTGTGGGCGCCACGGCTTCGCTGCTGGAGTCGGATGCCGACAAAATGGACGCGATGATTCTGCTGAACGTACTGGCGCTGACCCGCCTGGCCAAAGCCGCGGCAACCAACTTTGTCGCCCAGGGCCGTGGCACGATTATCAATATCGGCTCGATTGTCGCTCTCGCTCCCAAAGTGCTGAACGGCGTGTATGGCGGTACCAAAGCGTTCGTGCAGGCGTTCAGCGAATCGCTGCAGCATGAGCTGAGTGACAAGGGCGTAGTGGTCCAGGTGGTGCTGCCAGGCGCTACCGCCACGGAGTTCTGGGACATCGCCGGCCTGCCTGTGAACAACCTGCCGGAAGCCATGGTGATGACCACCGAAAATCTGGTGGACGCCGCCCTGGCAGGCCTCGCCCAAGGCGAAGCCGTGACGATTCCGTCCCTGCCGGACAGCGCCGATTGGGACACCTACGAAAGCGCACGGCTGGCCCTCGGCCCGAACCTGTCGCACCGTGAACCCGCCGCTCGTTATGGGTTGAAGTAATCCGGACTAGCGCAGGCCGGGTGTAAACGCAGGCTTCCTGATTGCATGGGAGGCCTGCTCATACCCGTAGGCGACCGACAGCAACGTGGCTTCGCTCAAATTTGCCCCATAAAAGTGAACGGCCGTTGGCATCCCTTCATCATCCATTCCCGATGGCATGGAGATACCGGGATAACCGGCCACTGCCGAGTAGTAGTAACTGTACGAGTGAAAATTGGACACTATTGCGTCAAGCTTATGCTCGGCCAGCGGCTTATCGATGGTGCTTTTGAAAATCGGGCCGATGGCAGTCCATAACTCATTGCGCGCCTCATCACTGATATCCATCCCGTTGATCATGGTGAGCATCTGTTGATCCGGCACACCCGGACCGCTGTTGCGCTCGTTGAATTCAATCAGCTCAGCCAGCGACTTCACCGGCAAGCCTGCCCGTCCGGCCAGGTAGGCTTCAAGCTGGTGTTTAACGTCCGATAACAACGCGTCGTTATATTGTTCATGGGTTTCGTACGGGACGCCCTCACCCAGTTGACCCACGGGTACCAATGTCGCGCCCTTGCCCCGCAGCAACGTAATGGCGTCCTCGAAGTGCTGCCTGTCGGCTTTTTTCGCCGGGTCGTTGGCATCTTCTGCTGATAACTCAGGCAACGGCGTATAGCCGATGCGCTTGCCCACCAAGGCGTCAGGCTTGATTCCCTGGGTGTAGCGGTTGGTATCCGTCATCGCATCCAGTGCTTGCGCCGCATCACGTACGTTACGGGTGAAGGTGCCCACCGTGTCCTGGCGGGAACTGGTCATCACCCCTTCAGTGCTCACTAACCCTTCGGTCGGTTTGAAACCAATAACACCGTTGTAAGCCGCCGGCGTAATGATTGAACCATTGGTTTCGACCCCCAATGCCAAGGGCACAATCCCTTGAGCAACGGCTACCGCAGAGCCCGTACTCGAGCCCGCCGCCTGGCCATCCAGCCGATGCGGGTTGAGGGTCAAGCCGCCCCTGGAGCTCCAGCCATCAACCGGAGCCTCAGAGCGAAAATTGGACAATTCGCTCATGTTGGTTTTTCCAATAATCACAACGCCAGCCTTCAGCAGGTTGTCCACCACCCTGGCGTTCCTTGAAGCGGGCCTGCCCACCAGCGCCATGGAGCCACCGCTGGTCTGCATCTTGTCGCCGGTTTCGAACACATCCTTGAGCGCTATCGGAACGCCATGCAAAGGCCCGCGCACTTTGCCTTCGGCCCGTTCCAGATCCAGCGCACGGGCTTTCACACGAGCGTCAGGATTGATTTCAATGAATGCATTGCCGCCCTGCAAGCCCTTGTCCATGTTGGCGATCAGCTTCAGCGAATCCCTCACCACCGAATCGGAACTGGCCCCATTGGGCCGGGTCATGGCCGCCGCCAAATCGTCGGCACTCCTGTAGGCCTGTGGCGGATTCACCACTGCATCGAAAAGCCCCGCTGCCCATCCCGCGCCCAAACCTGGTCCGATCATAAATACTCCCCGCCTGCCTGAATGTTGGGAATACCGTTCGATATCCCTGCCTCAGTCTAAGAAGCGAAATACTCGATGACTCGGGGGCAACTCTTACCGCGGCGTACGATCACTCTCCCCATGGCGTAGGCCCTTAATGCCGCCCTAGAACCTGCTGACAACCTCGCACCAACGCCGCCAGACGATCTCTGGACCAGTGCGCACCATAGAACCAGACGACCCTCGACACCCCGTCGACGTCGGTGCCCGCGGGCACGCTGAAGCGTGGGTTATCGGCAGTCGCTGCTTTGTGGAAAGCAACACCTTGCGCATCCGCCACCACCCCATCCAGGCGGTTTTCCGTGACCCGGTCGTTAATCTCATTGCCGGGGTCCAGGGTGAAGTGACGTGTGTCATCGGTCACCCGCGCCGTCACAGGCACCAATTGCGCACCGGCTGCACGCAGTACGTCCAGTACCCGGGCAAAGTGCGAGCTGTGTTTGGCGGGTTTGCGCACATCACCGGTAACGTACTCGCTGGCAAAACCAATACGGCTGCCAGCCAAGGGCGGTGTGTTGATCAGATGACCCGGATCAGCGACGGGTGGAATCTCCACCATCACCCGCCCCTCAGGGTCGACACCGCTGAGGGCAATCAGTGATAACGCGGGATCGCGCACGCTGTGCATCATGGGGCCAGGGAGGTCGAGCCTGGGGCCGTAACCGCCCGTGGAGCCGAACTCCAGGCCGCCCTGGCGAGTGGCCGAATTGACGATCATACCGGCCGCATGACTGCCAAACACAACACCCTGGCTGGCAGTGGAGGCGCAAGGCTGGGGAGTACAACTGTCCACCGATCCTGAAGGCTTGAACAGGCAGCGCACGCCCGGCCCCGTGACCTTCCTACTCTTATCGTCCATACACTCCCACGCCCCGGAATAAAGTTTCGAGGCGTGATTGCATCCCTTCAGCGAGGTGGATGTCTGTCGGAAATGGCTGGTTATGGCTCGTTCAAAATCCCTGAGCGCGCGATCAGACGGTGATTATCCGTTGACGTGCGCTTCACTGCCCTGATGCTCGACTTCCAGCCACCAGGCCTGCCCGCGCTCCGGCTGGTTGAGCATGAACGCCTGCCCCATCGCCGGTGTGGTGATCGACACGTTACGCTCCCATGCCAGCGCCATGATGCGGTCGAAGGGTTCGTGCCACGCATGAAACGCCAGGTCGAACGTGCCGTTATGGATCGGCAGCAGCCAGCGGCCCTTCAAGTCGATGTGCGCCTGCAGGGTTTCTTCCGGTTGCATGTGCACGTGGGGCCAGTCGACGTTATAGGCACCCGTCTCCATCAGGGTCAGGTCAAACGGGCCGTACTGCTCGCCGATACGCTTGAAGCCCTCGAAATAGCCGGTATCACCGCTGAAGAAAATTCGCCGTGAGCCGTCGATCATCACCCACGAACACCACAGCGTCTGGTTGCCATCGAACAGGCCGCGCCCGGAAAAGTGCTGGGCCGGCGTGGACACAAAACGAATCCCGTCCACTTCAGTGCCCTGCCACCAATCCAGCTGCCGCACCTTGCTGGCATCCACGCCCCACTTGACCAGGGTATCGCCCACACCCAGCGGCGCGAGGAAATAGCGGGTCTTGTCCGCCAGTTGCACCACCGCCTTGTGGTCCAGATGGTCGTAGTGGTTGTGGGAAAGAATCACCGCCTCGATCGGCGGCAGGTCCTCAAGGCTGATCGGCGGCTGATGGAAACGCTTGGGGCCCGCCCAACTGAACGGCGAAGCACGCTCGGCGAACACCGGGTCGGTCAGCCAGAACTTGCCGCGCATTTTCAGCAGCACGGTGGAATGGCCGAGGCGGAAAACGCTATGGTCCGGGGCGGCAAACAGTTGCTCGCGAGTCAGCGGCTGCACCGGGATCTCACCCACCGGGCGCGTGCTGCGGGGCTTCTGGAAGAGCATCTTCCACATGATGCCCAGGGTCTTGCCCAAGCCGCCATGCTGGATGGGCTTCTGATTGGTGAAGTGACCTTGATGCTGTTCGGAAGACTTGGGCGCTGTAGAAGAACTGTCGAGACGGGTTGAGATCGTGGCCATTACCGAGGAACTCCTGCAGACTGCTCTAAAAATTACACTGCACAGTGTAGTTTCTAGATTGCAACAAAACCGGGAGCAAGTAAACTACCGAGTGTAAGTTTCCCTTCAGAGCCGAACTCCCACCATGACTGTACCCCTGCGCCTCACCGACCGTAAACGCGAAGCCATCGTGGCAGCCGCCATTGCCGAGTTTCGTGACAACGGGTTCGAGGTCACCAGCATGGACAAGATTGCCGCCACGGCGGGGGTTTCCAAGCGCACGGTGTACAACCACTTTCCGAGCAAGGAAGAGCTGTTCGCCGAGATCCTGCATCAACTGTGGGCCAGCAGTGTTGCGCAACTGGACGTCAGCTACGCCAGCGACCGCCCGCTGCGAGAGCAACTGCGCGGGTTGCTGCAGGCCAAGATGACGATGATGTCGGACGCCAACTTCCTCGACCTGGCCCGGGTCGCGATTGCCGCCACCATCCACTCGCCGGAACGTGCCCAGGACATGGTCAACCGCCTGAGCAAGCGTGAAGAAGGCTTCACCCAATGGGTGCGCGCCGCCCAGGAAGACGGCCGGCTGAGCTGCACCGACCCATGCTTCGCCGCCCACCAGGTGCAAAGCCTGCTCAAGGCCTTTGCCTTCTGGCCACAGATCACCCTCGGCCAGCCGACCCTGGACGCCGACGCCCAAGCGAACGTCATCGAGTCAGCCATCGACCTGTTCCTCGCAGGCTATGAGGTCGTGCCGCAGCACTGACCTGTTGCAGGAACGACATCCAAGGTCGTTTTTATCTGATTCGCCGCGTGTCCTTTGCAAATGGCCTGGAAGGACACTGATTATTCCCACGCGAATAACTGACAATATTCACACGTATTATCCGACCAGTGGTTTTCCCGATCACGTGTGCCGTCGTACCTGCAAAAAAAGAATCGACCCAGGAATCTATGGAAAACCAACGAGGCAAAGGGCTGTCATTTGCCAGACGTATCTACAGGCCAAGGATCATCGGCCTGGGCATCGGCTGCATCAGCGTCATCGCCGCGCTCTACCCACTGCAAATGCCAGGCTGGGTCTGGGCGTTGCTGCTGTTCAATGGTTTTGGCTGGGCGCACCTGGCCTATCAACTTTCGACCCGCTCCGATTTCCCCTACAAGGCGGAACGGCGAAACCTGCTCTACGACTCACTGCTCGGCGGGTTCTGGGCGGCGACTACACAATTCACGCCACTGACGGCCGTGACCATCCTGTCGATGATGACCATGAACAACGTCGCCGCCGGCGGCAAACGCCTGTTCCTCCACGGCATCGTGGCGCAACTGGCAGGCATCGGCGTGTCCTGGCTGCTGTTTGGCATCCACTTCAATCCCGACGTCAGCCTGGTCCAGGTCTACGCCTGCCTGCCGATGCTGACCCTGTATCCCATGGCGCTGGGCATGGTCTGCTACCGCCTGGCGATCAAATTGTCGGAACACAAACGCGCCCTGAGCGCCTTGAGCCGCACCGACAGCCTCACCGGCCTGCTCAACCACGGTTCGTGGAAAGACCTGCTGCACCTGAAGTTTCACAAGTGCCAGCAACAACATGGGAACGCCACCATCGCACTGATCGACATCGACCATTTCAAGCAGATCAACGACAGCTATGGGCACATCATCGGTGACCAGGTTCTGCGCCAACTAAGCCTGGAACTTCGACGCAACCTGCGGGCAAACGACCTGGCCGGGCGATACGGCGGCGACGAGTTCTGTGTGATTCTTCCGGACATGCCCATGGAACAGGCCGCGCAAGTCATGGAACGCATGCGCGAGGTGTTCAGCAATTACCGCAACCCGGAAATCCCCGAACTGCGGGTCAGCCTGAGCATTGGCCTGGCGTCTTTCCAGAGCACCTTCACCGACGCGGCCATGTGGCTCAACGCAGCGGACCGCGCGCTGTACGCGGCCAAGGACACCGGCCGTAACCGAGTCAATATCAGCGACTATGTGGTCGCCCATTCCGCCTGAATCCCGCCCTCTGCATCTCGTCTGAATTAAACGCGCCCGTCGCCGACCGATAGCATAATGCCGCCATTGGTCGACTGGGATAGAACTTCTTGCCGGCCATACGACTCAGAACCCGCTGTTCCACCCCGCTGCCAGCACAAGGAAGCTGGCAATGAGCACGTTTGCCGTATGGCCAGGCCTTACGGTGGCAGGCGCCCCCATGGATACCCCTGACGCTTGCTTCCCCCGAGCACACGACCATGCTATTCAACGCCCATAAAAAAACCATCAGTACCCTGCAAGCCACCCTTGCCCAGCAAGCCAGCCTTCTCGACGCCATCGACCGCTCAATGGCGGTGATTGAATTTGATCTGCAAGGCACGGTCCTGCGGGCCAACGAGAATTTCCTCAAGGCCATGGGCTACACCGCCGACCAAGTCGTGGGCCAGTCCCACCGCCTGTTCTGCACCCCGGCCTTTGCCCGCAGCGCCGAGTACGGCCAACTGTGGACGCAATTGCGCAACGGCCAATTCCAGTCCGGCACCTTTGAGCGCGTGACCAGCGGCGGCCAGCCGATCTGGCTGGAGGCCAGCTACAACCCGGTGCGCGACGAGTCCGGCAGCGTGGTGAAAGTGGTGAAGTACGCCATGGACGTCACCCCGAAAATGCAGGCCGAGAGTGAAGCCAACGCCAAGTTGCAGGCCATCGACCGCGCCATGGCGGTGATCGAGTTCAACCTCGACGGCACCATCATCAGCGCCAACCAGAATTTCCTGCAGCGCATGGGCTACAACCTGGCGCAGGTGCAGGGCAAGCATCACCGCATGTTCTGCACACCGGAGCTGGCCAACAGCAGCGCCTACAGCGATTTCTGGCGACGGCTGAACCAGGGTGAGCTGTTCAACGGCCAGTTCGAACGCATCGACAAAAACGGCCAGGTGGTGTGGCTGGAAGCCAACTACAACCCGGTGTACGACGCCAGCGGGCGCCTGTGCAAGGTGGTGAAATACGCCTCCGACGTCACGGCCATGGTGGAGAAACACGCGGCCGACGCGCAAAGCGCCACCCAGGCTTATCACATCTCGCTGCAAACCCGGGACATCGCCGAAAAAGGCGCCGAGGTGATCCAGCAGACCGCCACCGGCATGCGTGAGATTGCCGCCAATATCGACGGTTCTTCCGCGCTGATCGCCAAGCTGGGCGAGCGTTCGCAGCAGATCACCGCCATCGTCAACACCATTCGCGGGATTGCCGACCAGACCAACCTGCTGGCATTGAACGCTGCCATCGAAGCCGCACGCGCCGGCGAACAAGGGCGTGGCTTTGCGGTGGTGGCCGATGAAGTGCGGCAATTGGCGGCGCGCACCAGCGGTTCAACGGCCGAGATTTCGTCGATGATCGAGATGATCCAGACCGAAACCCGCCAGGCCATCGACAGCATGGACGGTACCCGCGACCGCGCCGCCCAAGGCGTGGAGCTGGCCAACCAGGCGGGTACGGTGATCCTGCAGATTCGCGAAGGCGCCAGCGAGGCGGTGCAGGCTGTGAGTGCGTTTGCCAATGAACGGGGCAACAGGTAAGCGACAGGCTTCTTCATGTGCCAGGCCGAGGGCTCGGTCTATAGTGGTGGCTTGTCTTACGCCACGGATTCGAGCCCGCCATGACCCCGGATAAACCTGAAGCCAACGTTGACCACCTGCGCTTTCATCGTAAACACGCCCATCTCGCGCCGACCTTTGGCAACGACACCTTTGCGTTGAAAGCCGAAGCCTTCGCGCGCTTCTTTGGCACCCCGACGTTCCTGGGGGCGCAAACGGCAATCGTGATTCTGTGGGTCGTGCTCAACATGACCGGCATCACGCACTTTGACGTCTACCCGTTCATCCTCTTGAACCTGGCGTTCAGCCTGCAATCGGCCTATGCCGCCCCCTTGATTTTGCTCGCCCAGACCCGCCAGGCCGCACGGGACAAGGCCCAATCCGACGCCGACGCCCAGCACCGCGAAGCCCTGGCCGTGGCCAACACCGAACGCCAGGCCCAGGCCGCGCAGACCACCAAGCAACTGCTGGAACTGTTGGAGCAGAACACCAAGCTCACCGAGATGACCAAACAACTGACCGAACGCATCGAAGGGCTGACCAGCGAAATGCACGACCAATTCGTGCGCAAGACCTGACCCTCCCAC
>NZ_JACAQY010000018.1:0-88993 GCF_013386835.1 Pseudomonas sp. IPO3774 | reverse complement strand
CTCCCACAGTTATCTCACCGGCAAACGCGCATGCTGGCCCAACTGATCAAATAACGTCACCACCGAGCGCAAGGCCCGGCAATCGGGGCGCGTCAGCAGCCACAGGGCGGTGTCGTGCCCCACCAGCGGCGGGCTCAACGGTTGCAGGTCCGCGCCCAGCAGGTAATCCGGCAACGCGGCAACGCCGAGTCCCGCGCGCACCAACTCGGTTACCGAAACCATGCTGTTGCAGCGATAGGCCGGCATCACTCCCGGCAAGTGCTGGCGCCGCCAGGTGACGGTGGGGTGATCCGGCAGGAAGTCATCCGGCGCGATCCAGTTCAGGGCCGCCAGTTCCTCCCCCGCATGCTGGCGGGCATAGTCGGCACTGGCGCACACCCGATACGACACCGTGCCCAGGCAACGTCCTACCAGATGCTCGGGCGGTGCCTTGGTCAGGCGCAGGGCAATATCCGCATCGCGGCGACTGAGGTTGGCGAAGTCATTGGACGTGCTCAGCTCCAGGGTCAACGCCGGGTAGCCCGGCATGAACTGCGCCAGGGCCGGCAGCAACAGTGACTGCAATACCGAGTCCGTGCACGTCAGGCGCACCGTACCGCTGATCACTTCACCGCCCTGCTCCACTCCCACACGTGCTGCCTCCAGCGCCTGTTCGGCACGTTCGGCCTGCTCGGCGAGGGTGGTGGCCAAGGTGGTGGGCAGGTAGCCGGCGCGGCTCTTTTCGAACAGCGTCTGGCCCAGTGCCGTCTCCAGCCGCCGCACCGCGCGAAACACCGTAGACACATCCACCCGCAGCAACGCCGCCGCCCGCGCGAGCGTGCCGCCGCGCACCAGGGCGAGGATCAGGGAAAGGTCTGGGTAGTCGATCTGATAGTGCGCCGCTGCATTGAACATGTGTGTTAACGCCAATATTGATTGCGTAAACGCCAATCTATAGTGAGCGCTAGGACTCAACAAGCCACGGATACCCTCGATGAATAAAACCACCCTGCACCTGGCCCTGATCGGCGACTACGATGCCCAAGTTACCGCCCACCAGGCCATTCCCCTGGCGTTGCAACAGGCCGGCGCGGCGCTGGGCCTGACGGTGCGGTTCGACTGGCTGGCCACCGACACGATCAAATCCACCGAACAACTGCAGCACTACGACGGCTTCTGGTGCGTCCCCGCCAGCCCTTACCGTGATCTGGACGGCGCCCTGCTGGCCATCCGTTATGCCCGTGAACAGCGGCGCCCGTTCCTCGGCACCTGCGGCGGTTTTCAACACGCGGTGCTGGAATATGCCCGCAACGTGCTGGGCTGGGCCGACGCCGAGCATGGCGAACTGGCCCCCGACTCGCCGCGTGCAGTGCTGACACCGTTGACCTGCGCGCTGGTGGAAGCGACCGACACCATTCGCTTGATGGCCTTTACCCGCATCGCCGAGGCCTACGCCACCCTCGATATCCATGAAGGCTACCGTTGCCGCTATGGCATCAATCCAGACTTCGAAAGCGCATTGCTGGAAGCCGACCTGATTGCCAGCGGCCATGACTCGGCGGGTGACCTGCGGGCGGTGGAGTTGCTGGGCCATCCGTTTTTTGTCGCCACCCTGTTCCAGCCGGAACGTGCGGCGCTTAAAGACGTCACCCCGCCGCTGGCCATTGCGCTGCTGAAGGCCTGCGCATGATCGCCAAGACACCCAAACCGCCGTACTACGCCGTGGTGTTCAGTTCATTGCGCACTGAAGGTGACAACGGTTACGGACAAGCCGCCGACCGCATGCTGGAACTGGCCCGGCAACAACCCGGTTTTCTCGGCGTGGAATCGGCGCGCGGGGACGACGGGCTGGGTATCACGGTGTCCTACTGGAGCAGCGAAGCGGAGATCCTGGCCTGGAAGCAGCACGCCGAACACACTGAGGTGCGCGAGCAGGGCCGCGCCACCTGGTACTTGGCGTGCCATACACGAGTGTGCAAGGTGGAGCGGTCTTACGCGTTCGAGCGCTGAAACCTCAGCCCGTGTAAAACACTTAATGTGGACAAGGGAGGCTCTGTGGTGAGGGCGCTTGCTGTAGTGAGGGAGCTTGTGTGGTGAGGGAGCTCCCTCGCCACAGCAAGCTCCCAAGCCACAGCAAGCTCCCTAGCCACAAAAAGCGCTCCAGCCGCAGGGCTATGCGGCACTCAACTGACCAGACTGCGCACCGCACTGATCTGTGGAATCTCCACCCGACGCATGTACACCCGCAGCGGTTCCGTGATGTTGATGCGATCGTCGATGTTCTGGTCCAGCAACAACTGGATCCGCTCGCGGGACAAGGTCATGGCCTGCCCGTCGATCGGCAGCCAGACAAACTCGGCGGTTGGGATAATGCCGTCATCGGCCACGTCCATGCCGAAGGAGTCTTCGCTGAAACGGACGATGTACTGGCCAGTCTTGCGGTTCAGGCCGACAAAACCCTGGAGTTGGTCGGCGGCCTGGCAGATAAGCTCGGAGGTGATGCGCATGGTAAACCTCACTGAAAAGTCCTACTTGGACTGGAAAGATGGTTTACACGCGTGGCAGGAAAATCTGCCCTCTGATGGGGCAATTCAAGGCAAGAGTACTGCATCGCACCGCACAAAAGTGCAGAAAAATGGCCGGTGAACACGTTAATGTCGGTTTGGTGATAGCGCCATTCGCAAGCAATTGTTAAAAAGGAGCCCTTCTCAAAGTTACCTCCACGAAAGGACTTCGCATATGCCTGTCACGTTTACCAAGAGTGCCCTGCTGCTGGCCCTGATGCTGGGCCTTGGCCACGCACAGGCGGCAAGCCCGATCAGCCCTACCGAACTCGCGGCCAACGAAGGCATCCCGCACCCTGCCGTGATTGCCCACCGTGGCGCCTCCTTCGATGCACCGGAATCCACCGCCGCCGCCTACAAGGTCGCGCGCGACCTGGGTGCCGACTACCTGGAAATGGACCTGCAACGCAGCAAGGACGGCGTGCTATTCGCCCTGCATGACAACAACCTGCAACGCACCACCGACGTCGCCACCAAGTTCCCGGAGCGCAAGGACAGCCCGGCCAACGAATTCACCTGGGCCGAGCTTAAAACCCTGGACGCCGGCAGCTGGTTCAACGCCGCCTACCCGGACCGTGCCCGCCCGGGCTTCGTCGGCCTGAAAATCCTCAGCCTGGACGAAATCATCAAGATCGCCGAAGGCAACCCGCAGCACAAACCCGGCCTGTACATCGAAACCAAAGAGCCGAAGCAATTCCCGGGCATCGAGGCCGACCTGAAGAACAAGCTGCTGGATAAAGGCTGGTTGAGCTCCACCGGCTCCAACCAGGCCCAGAAAAACATCGGCGTCGGCCAGGGCAAGGGCCGCGTGGTGCTGCAAACCTTTGAGAAAGACAGCCTGAAAGAACTGCAAAAAGAGATGCCCAACACCCCGAAAATCCTGCTGTTGTGGGTAGGTGAAGGCAGCATCGAACCGAAATCCAAGGTGCCCTTCGCCGAGTCCGGCGAGCCGAGCAAAGCCGCCTACTACGCCAAGCAGGAGCCGAAGGACGCCGCCGAGTTCGAAAAATGGATCGACGAGGCCAAGAGCCTGGGCGCCATCGGTACCGGCCCTTCGGCACAACTGACCAACCTCGGCGACCAGAGCTACTCCGACCTGGTCAAACCCGAGATGAACCAGTTGACCCACGACAAGGGCTTGCTGGTGCACGTGTACACCGTGGATGAACCGGTGGACTTCGACAAGGTCATGAAAGCCGGCGTCGATGGCATCTTCACCAACCGCGCTGCCGAACTGCTGAAGTACTACAAGCGCTGGCCATCCTCGAGTGTGGCCGACCTGCTGCAGGACAACGGTTACTGAGTGAGCCCCGAATGGTCAGGTCGCCTGTGGCTGGGGCCTGACTACGGGCTGATCCAGGGCATACCGGGGCGCACCGCGTCCCATGCACACTATGCCCATCAGCTGATGTTCTCCGCGGGCGGGCCGGTCACGGCCAGCCTCGATGGCCGTGCCATCACGGCCCATCGCCTGTTTATCCCGTCCAGAATGCCCCACGCCATCCTCCACTCCCACGGTGAGGTGTTGATGGTGTATGCCGAACCCGGCGCCTTTGACTTCGACTCTTTGCAGGCCGCCCTGGCCGACAGTGAACGGTCCCTGGAAGCACTCGAGCGCACGCTGCGCCAATTGCCGAGACGCGCACTGGAAGATGCCAGGGTGGAGCGCGCGCTGTCGGCGCTGGATCAGCAACTGAGTGGCAAGGTCTCGGCCCAAGCCCTGGCACAGGCGGCGCACGTTTCGTTAAGCCAGCTGGAACGTTTGTTCGCCAACCAACTGGGTTTGCCGGTGCGTCGCCTGGTGTTGTGGCGGCGCTTGCGAGTGGCGCTGGGACTGGCGCTCGGCGGCAGCACCTTGACCGAGGCTGCACATGGCGCCGGGTTCGCCGATTCGGCGCATTTTTCCCGGACCATGAAGCAACTATTCGGCGTCACGGCCGGGGCGTCGTTGCGCAACCTGCACGTACGAATCCTGGACTAGACCCGCGGGAACCGGCGGCTCCTTGCTCAATTGCGCCGTCCTGAACGGATCGCGCAACTGCGCCACATACTCCCGCGGAAAATCCGGCCGGCTGCCAATCCCCAAGTCGCCCTGACCCATTCGATAGTCATGGCTGTAAAACGCCGTACCCAAGAGCCAATCCCACAGATTGAAAAACAAGCCGAAATTCACATCCCCAGCCCGGCCATATTTCATGTGATGAAAACGATGCACCGGCGCCCAGGCGAACACCCAGCGCAGCGGCCCCAGGCGCATGTCGACATTGGAATGCTGCAACAGCAGCTGCACGGCAATCGCCAGGGCCAGCAGCAGCGCCACCTCCGTGGGAATGCCCAGCAGGATCAACGGCGCCAACCCGGCCGTGGCTTCCAGCATCTGGTGCAACGGATGCTTCATCAAGCCATTGAAGCTATACAGCCGTTGCACGCTGTGGTGCACCGCGTGCAGGCGCCACAAGGCAGCGACTCGGTGGCTGGCGTAATGCATCAAGGTGATGCCCGCATCGGCAATGAAGATCGCCAGCAGCAATTGCGCCCAGAGCGGCCACGCCCGCGGCCATACACCGTCGACGGCCAACAGCGCGGTCAGCACCGGCAAGATCAACAAGCCCGCCGCATTGAGGCCCTCATTGACCAACGCGTGAATCAAGTCGCGACGACGATCACCCTGGTTGCGATTCCACTGCGGCTCATAGGGCAACCACCACTCGGCGATAAACGACACCGCCACCGCCAGAACAAATACCAGCCCCAGCCACTGCAGCGCATCCCTCTGCACCAGCCACAGCGCCCACCCGATAAACCCCGCCCAAAACAAGGGCGCATACACCCAGGCCATTAACTGTTTCATCTGTGCCTCCCGTAAGTGAGACGCCAGCATGAAACCCCGCACTCGCCGCCGATTGAACAAACGGCGCAATTTTAAGGGTGAGTTAAGTTGCGCTGGTTAACCTGATCCCACTTAAACAGCTCACCCCAAAGGATCACATCATGAAAAACCTGACCGCTCTGTTCGCTGCTGCCGCCTTGACCCTTACCGCCGGTTTGGCCCAGGCCGATGTTCGCCCGGACCAGATTCCGAGCCTGCTCAAGTCCGGTGCCGTGATGGATTTTGAAAAGCTCAACGCCAAGGCCGTGGCCCAGCACAAAGGCGCCACCATCGTTGACACCGAACTGGAAGACAACGCCGGCCGCCTGGTCTACGAGACCGAACTGCGTGACACCAGCAACGTGAAGTGGGACGTGAAGCTGGATGCCAAGACCGGCGAAGTCCTGGAAAACAAGCAAGACACTTGAGTTGAACCGCAAAAACGCCGCGCCGCCTTCGGGCCGCGCGGCTTTTTTATGCGCGCTCGTCGCCCAGAAGAGCAATTAGTCTAATTAGCGTGAACGAATTTGTACCTTACGCCGCCAAGCTCGCTAGAATCCCAACCATCAGCCAAGGCACAACGCCAGCAGCATCAGGACCGGAACCGTTCGCCATGGGGCAAAAAGCCGTCGACATTGCCACCATTGGCAGAATCAGCGCCGTCCCGGCGATTCTCCAGGTAGTCAGCGAGATGACCGGCTTGCGTTTTGCGGCCGTGGCACGGGTCACCGATGATTCATGGACCGCCTGCGCTGTGCGCGACCAACTGGACTTTGGCCTGCCCGTGGGTGGCGAGCTGGACCTGACCACCACCCTGTGCCACGAAATACGCGACTCCCACGTCTCGATCGTGATCGACAAAGCCAGCGAAGACCCGCTGTACCGCGACCACCACACGCCGCGCATCTACCACTTTGAAAGCTACATCTCGGTGCCGGTGTTCCGCACCGACGGGCGTTTCTTCGGCACCATCTGTGCCCTGGACCCGAACCCGGCGCAACTGCGCAGCAGCACCATCCAGTCGACCATGGAGTCGTTTGCCCGGGTGCTGTCGCTGCAGATCGAAGCCGAAGAAAGCCTCCAGCAGACCGAAGCCGACCTGCAGCAGGAGCGGGAAACCGCCGAACTGCGCGAACAATTCATCGCCGTGCTCGGCCACGACCTGCGCAACCCGCTGTTCGCCATCAACGTCGGCGCCGAACGGCTGCTGCGCAAACACCCGGACCCGGCCACCGACACGCTGGTGCGGCACATGCTGGCCAGCGGCCGCCGGGCCTCGCAACTGGTGGAAGACGTACTGGACTTTGCCCGTGGCCGAATGGGCAGCGGCATCCCGGTGAACATCAGTGAATGCACCGGGCTTGAAGACACTTTGCAGCATGTGGTGGAAGAGGTGCAGCACGTGCACCCCAAGCGGCTGATCCACGCCCGCATCGGCAATCTCGAGGGTGTGAAAGGCGACCGCGAGCGGCTCGCGCAATTGCTCTCCAACCTGGTGGCCAACGCCATCAGCCACGGCAGTCCCGAAGGCCCGGTTGAGGTCAGTGCGCAGGTCAACGCCGGCACGTTTGAGTTAACGGTGAAAAACCTTGGGCTGATCAGTGAGCAAGCCATGCCGCTGCTGTTCCAGCCCTACTCCCGACCGACGGGCGCCCTGCCCCAGGCCGGGTTGGGCCTGGGGTTGTATATCGTCAAGCAGATTGCCGACGCCCATGGCGGGCGGCTGGAAGTGTCTTCCAGCGAGCAGGACGGCACGGTGTTCAGCTTCAGTTTGCCCGCGGGCGATTGACGGCCACCTCAAACCGTCACAAAACCGTCAAATCCTGTTGCCATGATGCGCTCAAGTGAACCTGTGAAATTTCCTACAGGCACTTTCCCTGCGAGCCTCCATGAACCACAGCATCGACCACAGCCACCAGGACTCAGACCTGTTTGGCTTGCTCTACGGTTTTCGTTTCCGCCCCGGTGAAAAGGGCGAACAGATTGATTCAGCCACTGCCCTTGCGGCCTTGCAGCAGCCCGGAGACCCCAACGAATTCCTCTGGCTGCATTTGAACCTGGCCCACGCCGCGTGCGAGCGCTGGATGCAGGCGCACCTGAACCTGCCGGAAGAATTCTTCGAAGCCTTGCACGAAGGCTCACGCTCCACCCGCATCGAACACGTGGACTCGGCCTTGCTGGCGGTGGTCAACGACGTGGTCTTCAACTTCAGCAGCATGGTGTCTTCAGACATTTCCACCTTATGGGTGTGCGCCCGCAGTCGGCTGCTGATCAGCGCGCGCCTGCAACCGCTGCATTCGGTGGACAAGCTGCGCTCGTCGGTTAAGGCCGGTGAACACTTTCGCTCGCCGCTGGAACTGTTGGTGCATTTGCTGCGAGACCAGGGCGAGGTGCTGACACAGATCGTGCGCAAGACCAGCCTCAGCGTCGACCAGATCGAGGACCAGTTGCTGTCGTCACGCCTGTCCACCAACCGCGCCGAACTGGGTGCCGCGCGCCGGGTGCTGGTGCGCCTGCAACGGCTGCTGGCGCTGGAGCCGGGCTCGTTGCTGCGGCTGCTCAATCGTCCGCCCCAGTGGCTGCAGAAGGAAGACGTGAAAGAGCTGCGCAAATCCACCGAGGAGTTTGCGCTGATCATCAACGACCTGATGGCGTTGGGTGAGCGGATCAAGCTGCTGCAGGAAGAGATCGCCGCCAACCTCAACGAACAGAGCAACCGCACGTTGTTCACCCTGACCGTGGTCACGGTGCTGGCGTTGCCGATCAACATCATTGCCGGTTTTTTTGGCATGAACGTTGGTGGCGTGCCGCTCTCCACAGACCCGGAAGGCTTCTGGATTCTGGTGGCGCTGGTGGCAACGTTCACCCTGATTGCCGGACGCTGGGCGTTTCGCAAGCGCAAGGATTATTGATTTGAAATGCGATCAATGTGGGAGCTGGCTTGCCTGCGATAGCGGTGGTGACTGATACACCGCTATCGCAGGCAAGCCAGCTCCCACATTTTATCGGCGGTGTTTTATAGACCGGCGGCAACTTCAATTCCCTAAACACTGATTTGCCGCAGCATCTCTGTAACATTCTGCAACGATCATGACGGATATCCTCCCTCAACACTGGATGTTCCGGCATGGCAACCCCTTCGCTGACCGCCTCCACCGCCTCCGTCACCAACGATCCCAAACCGCGCCTGGACAAAAAACCGGGCCTGGTGACGGTGATCATTTTCTTCGCCGTACTCGCCATGGGCCTGTTGTTCACCGCCTACAGCCTGATGCACGACATGCACGAGCTGGGCACGGTGGTCACCACTTGGACGCCGTTCCTGCTGCTGGGCGTGGCGCTGTTGATCGCCCTGGGCTTCGAGTTCGTCAACGGCTTCCACGACACCGCCAACGCGGTGGCCACGGTGATTTACACCAACTCATTGCCACCGCATTTCGCGGTGGTGTGGTCGGGCTTTTTCAACTTCCTCGGCGTGCTGCTATCCAGCGGCGCGGTGGCGTTCGGCATCATCGCCCTGCTGCCGGTAGAGCTGATTTTGCAGGTCGGCTCCTCCGCCGGCTTTGCGATGATCTTCGCGCTGTTGATCGCCGCGATCCTGTGGAACCTCGGCACCTGGTGGCTGGGGTTGCCGGCGTCGTCGTCCCACACCTTGATCGGCTCGATCATCGGCGTGGGCGTGGCCAACGCACTGATGCATGGCCGCGACGGCACCAGCGGTGTGGACTGGGGCCAGGCGATCAAGATCGGTTATGCGCTGCTGCTGTCGCCGCTGATCGGCTTCGCCTTCGCTGCCCTGCTGTTGCTGGCGCTGCGGGCCTTCGTGAAAAACCGCTCGCTGTACAAAGCGCCAAAAGGCGATACCCCGCCGCCTTGGTGGATTCGCGGCATGCTGATCGCCACCTGCACCGGTGTGTCGTTCGCCCATGGTTCCAACGATGGCCAGAAGGGCATGGGCCTGATCATGTTGATCCTGGTGGGCACCCTACCGATGGCCTACGCGTTGAACCGCACCATGCCGGCCGGTGAGTCGTTGCAGTTTGCCGCGGTGGCCGAAGTCACCCAGGCCGCCCTGGTAAAAGCGGCGCCGCAACTGGCCCCCGCCGACTCTCGCGGCACCTTGTCGACCTACGTACGCACCAAGGAAGCCACCCCGGAACTGGTGCCCGCCCTGGCGGCCATCACCGGGCATATCGGTGAGGAAGTGAAGAGCTACGGCTCCCTGGCCGCCGTACCGGCCGAGGCCGTGGGCAACGTGCGTAACGACATGTACCTGACCAGCGAAACCATCCGCCTGATGGACAAGGGCAAGGTCGGCAACTTCGACGCCGACACCCAGAACAAGCTGCAACTGTTCAAGCAACAGATCGACAACGCCACACGGTTTATCCCGCTGTGGGTCAAGATCGCCGTGGCCATCGCCCTCGGGCTCGGCACCATGGTCGGCTGGAAACGTATCGTGGTGACCGTGGGCGAGAAGATCGGCAAGACCCACCTGACCTACGCCCAGGGCGCATCCGCCGAGATGGTGGCGATGCTGACCATCGGCGCGGCAGACATGTATGGCTTGCCGGTGTCCACCACCCATGTGTTGTCGTCGGGTGTGGCCGGGACCATGGTGGCGAACGGCGGTGGCTTGCAGATGAAGACCATCCGCAACTTGCTGATGGCCTGGGTGCTGACCTTGCCGGCGGCGATTCTGTTATCGGGTAGCCTGTACTGGCTATTCACCCAATTGTTCTGACACAACCCGATAAAAATGTGGGAGCGGGCTTGCTCGCGAATGCGGTGGCTCAGTCACAGACTTATTGACTGACACTCCGCTTTCGCGAGCAAGCCCGCTCCCACATTGGGTTCAGTGGTGAGTTCAGGTGCTAAACAACCCGCCCATCAGCTTCAACCGCTTCTTGTACACCCGCCGCGCCTCCAACGCTTCCTCCAGCGTCACCGCCACAAACCCCGCCCGCTGGTTCGGTTGCATCTGCCCGATCAGATCCAGGTCGGCACTGATCACCGTGCCAATCATCGCGTAGCCCCCGCCCGACACCGCGTCCCGGTGCAGCACAATAGGCTCCAGGCCCGCCGGCACCTGGATCGAGCCGATGGGGTAGCAACTGTCGACGATGTTCGACGGATCGGACCCGGCGCCAAACGGTTGTTCCCGTGGCTGAAAGCTCAAGGCATTGCCGCCCTTGAAGCGATAGCCGATGCGGTCGGCCTCCGACCCCACCGTCCAGGGCTCGGCAAAAAAGCTGCTTTTGGCGGCGGGCGTCAGGCGCTCGTAGTACAGCCCCGGCACCACCCGCAGGGTCACGTCCCCACCCACCGATTGGCGCAACGCCATGGGCAAACTGTTCCCCGCCCGGCCTTTGCCGCTGGCTTCGCCCACGGGCAGTTCATCACCCTCCACCAGCCGCCGCCCGTGAAACCCGCCCAATGCGCCGAGGGTGTAAGTCGAGCGACTGCCCAACACCAGTGGCACATCGATGCCACCGGCCACCGCCAGGTAAGTCCGCGCGCCGGCCCTGGGAAATTCAAAGCGCAGCACTTGCCCGGCCCGCACTTCAAACGCGGTGTCCTGATGCACCACTACGCCGTCCAGGCGCGGCGACATCAGCGCCCCGCACAACGCCACCAGGGCATCCTGCTGAAACTCCAGCTCCGGCCCGATCAACGTGCATTCCAGCCCGGCAGCGCCGATGGGGTTGCCCACCAGGTGGTTGGCCGCGCTCAACGCGTATTGGTCCAGGGCGCCGGATGGCGGGATGCCGAGGTGGTAATAACCTTCGCGGCCAAGATCCTGCACGGAGGTGGCGAGGCCGGGTTTGAGTACCTTGATCATGCCAGCGCCTCCTGCAAGGTTTTCGGGTAGCCGATGGGGTCGGCGAGAAAGGCGTCGAGGGAAAACTCCACCGGGCGGATGCGCAGGTCGAAGCGCCCTGCGTCCACTTCTGCCACGGCCAGGTCATAGGCGTCGCGGTCCATGGGTTTGAACTGCACGATGTCGCCGGGGCGGAAGAACACCATGTGCTCTTTCAGGTAAGCCAGTTGCTGTTGCGGGTCGTAGATCGGCGCCGGGGTGACGCCGAACATCTGGTAACCGCCGGCGCCGCGTACCGAATAGATACAGCCAAAGCAGCCGCCGTGGCCGAGGGTCAACTTCGGCGTGTCGGTGCGTGGGCGCAGGTACTTGGGCACCTGCAACTGCCGCTCGCGTTCCACCATCTGGAACATGAACGGCAAGCCCGCCACAAACCCCACCATCGAGACAAACCACGGCGCGCCACTGTGGGCCGCGATAAACGCGTCCACATCCGCCAGGCCGTTGATCCGCGCTGCGTATTCCAGGTCGGTACCGGTCGGGTCCTGATGACGGTCGCGAAAGCGCATCAGGGTTTCATGGGTCCAGGGGTCGTTGTACAGCACCGGGATTTCGATGATGCGGGTGTGCAAGGTACGTTCGGCCACGGCCTGGGCTTCGGCGCTTTGTACCGCGTCGAGCAGCACGTGGGGCGCGATGCGGTCCGGGTCGAAACGAATCTGGAACGAGGCATTTGCCAGGCAGACGTCCAGCACACCGTCCAGGGCCAGGCGCTCCACCGCACGGGTGACGGCCATGCCCTTGAAGAAAGCCTCCAGGGACATGCTCTCGCTGACCTCGGCAAACAGGTGTTCATCACCGCCAAAGCTGTAGCGGATCGGGGAAGATTCAGCCATGTCTGTTCCTCTTGGAATCATTGTAGAAAGGCAGGCAAAAAATCTATCAGACCCGGTGTCTGGGCACCGGTGTCGGTCAGCGGGGTGTGCGTACTTCGATGCCCGCCTGATCCAGCGCTTCACGGGTGGCTTCCACCAGTTCAAGGGCGCCGGGGGTGTCGCTGTGCAGGCAAATGGAATCGAATTCGATAAACAGGTCTTCCCCTTCCACCGTACGTACCAGCCCGGTCTGGCAAGCCCGTAGTACGCGCGCCGCAACCGTCGCCGGATCCAGCGCCCGCACATTGCGGGTAAACACGATGGAGCCGGTGAGATCGTACTCACGGTCGGCATAAAACTCCCGCACCACCGGCTGGCCGAGTTCCTTGGCGATACGCCAGATCACCGAATTCGGCATGCAATACAGCAGCAGCGTGGGCTCCAGCCGTTGCAGGTTTTCCACGAGCAGCCGCGCCGCTTCTTCATCCCGCGCCAGGTGCATATACAGCGCGCCGTGGGGCTTGATGTGTTGCAGCGTGAGGCCCTGCACCCGGGCGATTTCCCGCAGGGCGCCGAGTTGATAGAGCATGTCGTCCACCAGCTCCTGGGCCGGGGCGTTGATATGGCGTCGGCCGAAACCTACGAGGTCGCGAAAACCCGGGTGCGCGCCAATCGCCACGCCCAACTGCTTGGCGCGTTCGACGGTACGGCGCATGGTGCCCGGGTCGCCGGCGTGAAAGCCGGTGGCGATGTTGGCCGAGCTGATGTAGGCCATCAGTTCGCTGTCGACGCCGTCGCCGATGGTCCAGGGGCCGAAGCCTTCGCCCATGTCCGAATTGAAATCCACTGCCTGCATCGGGGTCGCTCCGTTGAAGTTCTTGCGATGGAAATTAGGCTGCCCCTTGACCCCTTGGGAAGATCTATTATCAGATGGCCCATCTTCTGAAAATCAGATACCCGATACTGATCGTTCACACGCTCCGCGTGGGGATGCCGCCCTGGACGCTCTGCGTCCGCTTTTAAAATCGTGACGCGGAGCGTCACAGGATGCGTTCCCACGCAGAGCGTGGGAGCGAGCGGAGAAACCAATGTCCCTGACCCTGCGCCAAATCCGCTACTTCGTCGCCACCGCCGAAATCGGCCAGATCTCCCAGGCGGCGATTCACCTGAACATCTCCCAATCGGCGGTGACCACCGCGATCAAGGAGCTGGAAGCGATGCTCGGCGCGCAGCTATTCGTGCGCTCGGCCCAGGGCATGAGCCTGACCGACGCCGGGCGGCATTTCCTCAACCGGGCGTATGTGATTGTGCGCAGCGTCGACGATGCCCTGAACAGCCCGCTGCCGGACTACCGCGCCAGCGGCGTATTGCGGGTGGCCGCCAGCTACACCGTGCTCGGTTACTTCCTGCCGCACCACTTGCAGCGCATGGAACACTGGCACCCGGACGTGACCATCGAGGTCTTCGAACAGGAACGCCAGGCCATCGAACACGGCCTGCTCAACGGCCAGTTCGATATGGCCGTGGTGCTCACCGCCAACCTCACCCACGCGGATATCGTCTCGGAAATCCTCTTCAACTCCGAACGCCGCCTGTGGCTGCCCAGCCATCACCCGTTGTGCGAACGCCCCGCCGTGAGCCTCGCCGATGTGGCCAGGGAGCCGTACATTTTCCTCACCGTCGACGAAGCCGAACAAAGCGCCATGCGCTACTGGGAACAGGCCGGGCAAACCCCCAAGGTGCGGCTGCGCACCAGTTCGGTGGAGGCAGTGCGCAGCATGGTCGCCAACGGCAGCGGCGTGGCGATCTTGTCAGACCTGGTGCATCGCCCGTGGTCACTGGAAGGCAAACGCATCGAAACCGTGAGCGTCACCGACAAGGTCACGCCCATGAGCGTCGGCCTGGCCTGGCACCGCGAGCGCGATTTCACTCCGGCGATGCAGGCGTTTCGGGATTACTTCCATGATGCATTCCTGGCGCCGCAGCAGTTGTCTGCCCGGCGTTGAAAGCAGCCTGCAAGGTGGCGGCCAGCCAATCCATGAACACCCGCACCCGCAGCGGCAAATGCCGTTGGCCGGCGTACAGCAGGGACACGTCCAGTGCCGGCGCCGGATAGTCCGGCAGCACCGCCACCAACTCGCCGCTGGCCAGTTGATCGTGAATGCCCAGGGCGGGCACCTGGGTCAGGCCAAAGCCACCGATGCACGCCGCCCGGTAAGCGTCGGTGCTGTTGACCGTGACGCGCCCGGCCATGGGAATCCGCTGCACCTTGTTGCCTTGTACGTATTCAAACCCTGGGGAGCGTGAGCCCAGCGGGCGTACGTAATGCACCAGTTGATGGTGAGCCAAATCAGCGAGCGTCCTGGGTACGCCGTGGCGCTTCAGGTACGCAGCACTGGCGCAGTTGATCATCGGCATGCTGCACAACAAGCGGGCTACCACCGACTGGTCCGGCTGCGCACCGACGCGCAAGACGCAGTCGAAACCTTCCGCCAGCAAATCAACCTGGCGGTCGGTGCTGCTGATTTCCAGCTCGATCAGCGGGTGCAGGTCCATGAACTCGGGCAGGCGCGGCAGGATCAATTCCCGGGCCATGACATTGGGCATGTCCACCCGAATGCGCCCCGCCAGCTGCGCTTCATCCTGGCGAAACAAGCCTTCCAGCTCTTCCATGTGCGACAGCAAATCCTTGCTGCGCTCATACAGCACGCGCCCGTCCTGGGTCGCCTGAACCTTGCGCGTGGTGCGCTGCAACAGGCGCGCGCCCAGCAACTCTTCCAGCGCCTGCACATGCTCGGAAACCGTGGAGCGCGGCAAGCCCAGGCTCTCGCCCGCCTGGGTGAAACTCGACAGTTCGGCAACGCGCACGAAGGTACGCAGCAACTCTAGTTTGTTCATGGGATTGTTCGCCTTATCCGGCCAGTGATTCCGGCATAGCTCTGTTTATCACGTTATGGCCGGACAAATACACTCAGTCCCACTAACCATCACACGCCCCGAGGACTTCACCATGACCCGTAAAATCGCACTCATCACCGGCGCCAGCCGCGGCCTGGGCAAAAGCGCTGCGCTGCACCTGGCGGCACAAGGCGTCGACATTATCGGTACCTACAACAGCGCGGCGGACGAAGCCCAGGCCGTGGTCGCCCAAGTCGAAGCGCTGGGCGGCAAGGCGGCCATGCTGCAACTGGACGTCAGCCAGAGTTCCACCTTCGAGGCGTTCACCGCCCAGGTCGGCTCGGTATTGAAGGAAGTGTTCGGCCAGGCGCACTTCAACTTCCTGATCAACAACGCCGGGATCGGCGCCCACGCCAGCTTCGCCGACACCACCGAAGCGCAGTTCGACCAACTGGTGGCGATCCACTTCAAGGGCCCGTTTTTCCTGACCCAGAAACTGCTGCCGCTGATCAGCGACGGTGGCCGCATCATCAATATCTCCAGCGGCCTGGCGCGCTTCAGCCTGCCGGGTTATTCGGCCTATGCCTCGATGAAAGGCGCGGTGGAAGTGCTGACCCGCTACCAGGCCAAGGAACTGGGTGCCCGTGGCATCACCGTGAACACCCTGGCCCCCGGCGCGATTGCCACCGACTTCAGCGGCGGCGTGGTGCGCGACAATCCGGACGTGAACGCGATGGTCGCCAACAACACCGCCCTCGGTCGCGCAGGCTTGCCGGATGATATCGGCGGGGCGATTTCCACCCTGCTGGCCGACGGCAGCAACTGGATCACCGGGCAACGGGTCGAGGCCTCGGGCGGGATGTTTCTGTAACGCTCTCGGATTCTCCGCTAGCATCAATGCTTTCGGATACCTGACAGGCAATCACCCATGAGTTTTGATCCAGGACTGGCCGGTGGCATGGGCGTACTGGCCGCCGTGGTCGACAGCGGCAGTTTCGCCCGCGCCGCCGACAGCCTGGAGATGACGCCTTCGGGGGTCAGCCGGGCTATTTCGCGGCTGGAAAAACGCTTGGGCATCCGCCTGTTCGACCGCACTACCCGCTCGGTGCAATTGACCGACGAGGGCCGGCGTTTCTACCAGGAAATCGCCCCCCTGCTGGCCGGCCTGGAAGAAGCCGCCAGCTCGGCGGCCGACAGCGCCCTGACGGTGCGCGGGCGGTTGCGGGTGAACATCGACCCGTACTTTTCGCGGCTGGTGCTGGGGCCGGTGCTGGGTGAATTCATGAGCCAATACCCGCAGCTGCAGTTGGACCTGCACACGCGGGATCAACTCGGGGACCTGGTGGCGGATGGCTTTGACCTGGCCATCCGTTTTGGCATTCCGCAATCGTCCTCGCTGATCGCCCGCAAGCTGATGGAAGTGCGGGTGCTGACGTTGGCCTCGCCAGCTTATCTCGAGCGGCATGGTCGCCCTTCACACCCCAAGGACCTGGAAGACGGCCAGCACGTGTGCATCGACTTTCGCGACTCCCAGACCGGCCGGCCGTTTGGCTGGGAATTCCACCGGCCGGGCGAGCAGGTCAACATCGCCACCAGCGGGCGGCTGGTGGTCAACGATGCCGGGACCTTGTACAGCGTGTGCGAACACGGCCATGCAGTGGCGCAAATGCTCGACCTTGGGCTGGCACCGGCGCTGAAATCCGGCGCGTTGATCGAGTTGTTTCCCGACTGGCCCGACGAGCGTTTCCCGTTGTATGCCTTCTACCCGTCGCGGCATTTGCCGGCGGCCAAGGTGCGGGCATTCCTCGATTTTGTGGCCGCCCTACAACCCCTGTAGGAGCTGGCTTGCCGGCGATGACGTATCCAAAATCGCCATCGCCGGCAAGCCGGACTCCTACGCGGTGCGCATCCGTTTCTGCATGATCCGCTCCCGCGCGGCGTCATACGCCCAGTGATACACGTAGGTGTATGGCAGGAAAAACAGCAACACGCCGATGTCGAGGATAAACGCCTGCATCAGGCTGATGTCCAGCCACCAGGCAATCAACGGCACACAGATCGCCACCAGCCCGCCTTCAAACATCAACGCATGCAGCACGCGGGTCCACACCCCGCCGGACAGTTGCAGGCGCGCCTTGAGACGGTCGAACAGGCCGTTGAAAATCACGTTCCAGGCCAGTGCCATAAGGCTGATGGCCAAGGTCACGACGCCCATCTCCAGGGCCGGTTTATCCATGATCCACGCCAGCAGCGGTGTACAGATCAACAAGGCCAATCCTTCAAAACCAATGGCCTGCCAAACGCGTTCAGTAATCGACTTGGTGGGTGTCATGACCCGTTCTCCGTGAGTGACGATGGTTGCCATCATTACCCTTTGACTCGATACTTCATAACCAGTAACCATCGATCAAGGCGATAGTCATGGCATCCCACGAAGTGCTTCAGGCGTTTGTGCAGGCGGCGACCCACGGTTCGTTTTCAGCGGCGGCGCGCAAGCTGGGCAAGAGCCAGTCCACCGTCAGCGCGGCGGTGGCCAGCCTGGAGATTGACCTGGATGTGGTGCTGTTTGATCGCAGCAGCCGCAAGCCGACGCTGACCCCGGCCGGGCATGTGCTGCTGCAACGCGCCGAGCAGGTGTTGGAAGCCAGCAGCCGCCTGGAGTTGGCGGCCAGTCAGTTATCCCAGGGATTGGAGCCGAAGCTGAGTATCGCGATGTCCGATACGTACCAGTCGGACCGTTTCGAAACCGCCCTCAGTGCCTTCGAGCAGCGCTACCCGGACTTGGAGCTGGAATGCCTGATCGCCGAATGCGAGGACTTGATCGCCCTGGTGCAAAGTGGCCGGGCGCAGATTGCGTTTATCGAGATGCAGGAGGTTTACCCGCCGGACCTCACCAGCACCACCGTGGAAGAGCGCACGGAAATCGCGCTGTTTGTCTCACCCAGACATCCGCTGGCGAACCTTGCGGACATCGACCAGCAAACCCTGGAACAACACCGCGAACTGCGCCTGGCGAGCATCATCAACCCGAATGAAACCCGCGGCCTGGGCCGAGTGTGGTCAGCGCCCAGTTACCTGATGCTGATGGAAATGGCGCAGCTGGGTTTTGGCTGGGCACCGCTGCCGCGCTGGCTGGTGGAGCGGTTTGGCGGCGACCACCTGTGTGAAATCAAGGCCCGGGGCTGGCCGCGCTCGGTGGCGGTGGACGCGTTGTGGTCACGCCAGCATCCGCCCGGCCCGGCCGGCAGTTGGTTGCTGGGCAAGATGCTGGAATAACGCCGAAACACACTATTCGCAACAATGAAGATCAAATGTGGGAGCTGGCTTGCCTGCGATAGCGGTGTGTCAGTCACCACCGCTATCGCAGGCAAGCCAGCTCCCACATTGAATTTGCGGTGAATTCAAAGGCGCCGTCAGGCGGCTTCAATCTGCGGCGGGCGGTTGTTCTGGAAATACTCATGCAAGGCCCGCAACGCCGGCAACTCCAGGGCCTGGGCGGCAAAGCACAACCCCACCCGGCGCGTCGGTGCCGGCAGGTGCCAAGGGCGAATCACCACCCCGGCCCGCTCCGCCGCCAGCGACTGCGGCAACATCGCCACGCCCACACCGGCCGCCACCATGTGCAATGCCTGGGTCAACGAACCGGCATGCCCGGCCACCGCCTGGGGCGAGCGGCCGTACAAGGCCATCAGCCGTTGGTGGGAATCATGCTGCGGGCAGGTGATCCAGTCTTCGATCGGCGCCCAGGCCTGCTCCTTGCCGCCCGCCGCCATCGGGTGCGCAATCGGCAGTGCCATCACGTAGGACTCTTCCCAAAGCGGCAGGAATAATTCGTCCTCGCAGCACATTTCCTCTACCGCCAGGCGCCCCTCTCCTTCGCAGCCTTCCTGCAAGGTCAGCAGCAAACCCGGCAGGCCCTGGTGCGCCATGCGCAGGAAGGTTTCGATCTGGCTGTCGGCAATATCGCCTTCCACACCCAGTTCCAGGGCGATGCGGTTTTCGCGCCCGCGAAACAAGCGGCTCAACGCATCGGCCTCGGCCACCATGCGCCGGGCTTGCGGGTACAGCACCCGCGCCTCGTCACTGACCTCGACCCCACGAGGCTGGCGCAGAAACAGCGCCACGCCCAGTTCTTCTTCCAGTTGCTTGATGGTCACCGACAACGTCGGCTGGCTGATGAACAGGCGCTGGGCGGCGGCGGTGATATTGCGTTCCTCGAATACCGCGAGAAACGCCTTGAGATGACGCACATCCATAGTTAATACCGATGACAGACAGAGGAATAAGGCATTTTTCAGCCAGCCGAGGGCTAAATATACTGCGCTCCACGTTCAGTTATTTGTTTTTCTTATTTCAGGAGTTCCACCATGAGCAAGCCATTGATCATCATCACCGGTGCCAGTTCGGGCATTGGCGAAGCGACTGCGCGCTTGCTGTCGGCCGCCGGCCACCCGCTGTTGCTGCTGGCCCGCCGCATCGACCGGCTGAATGCGCTGGAGTTGCCGAACACCTTGTGTCGCGGTGTCGACATCACCGATCGCGCTGCGCTGGTGGCGGCGGTGAAGGAAGCTGAAGCGCAATTCGGCCCGGCCGATGCACTCATCAACAATGCCGGCGTGATGCTGCTGGGCGCGGTCAGCGAACAGGACCCGGCACAGTGGGAGCAGATGCTCGACGTCAACGTGAAAGGCCTGCTGAACGGCATCCATGCGGTGGCTGGCAGCATGGTCAAGCGCAAGGGCGGCACCATCATCAACGTCAGCTCGGTGGCCGGGCGCAAGACCTTCCCCAACCACGTCGCCTATGTAGGCACCAAGTTCGCCGTGCATGGAATTTCGGAAAACCTGCGGGAAGAAATGTCGCCTCACAATGTGCGTGTGATCACCATTGCGCCGGGCGCGGTGGAAACCGAACTGCTGAGCCACACCACCGACGAAGCCATCAAGACCGGCTACCAGGCGTGGAAACAGGACATGGGCGGCACCGTGCTGAGCGCCGATGATGTGGCTTCGGCGATTGCCTATGCCTACCAGCAGCCGCAGCATGTGTGCATTCGCGAGATCGTGTTGGCGGCGACGCGTCAGCAGCCGTAACTCATTCATCAAGACAACATCGAACAAATGTGGGAGCGGGCTTGCTCGCGAACGCGGTGGATCAGTCACTGAAATGTTGACTGACACACCGCATTCGCGAGCAAGCCCGCTCCCACATTTGGATCTCCGGCGCCTGCACTATTTGAGTTCGGCCAAACGCCGCTCGATAAAGCGCTTTTCGGGCACTTGCTGGGTCAATGCCAGCGCCCGTTCAAACGCTCGCCGCGCGTCCTCCACTCGCCCCAATCGCCGACAAAACTCGCCACGCGCCGAGTACGCCAGGTGATAGTCCACCAACTCCCCCCGCGCCAGAATGCCGTCCACCAATTGCAAACCGGCCTGCGCCCCATCGCGCATCGCAACGGCCACCGCGCGATTCAGCTCGATCACCGGCGATGGCATCGCTCCAAGCAACACGTCATACAGCCCGACGATCTGCGGCCAATCAGTCTCATCGGCGCTCACGGCTTCAGCGTGTACCGCCGCAATCGCTGCCTGCAGGCTGTAGGGCCCGAAGCGGCGTGTGGTCAGGGATTTCTCCACCAGGGCGCATCCTTCAGCAATCAACGACGCATCCCACAGCGAACGGTCCTGCTCATCCAGCAACACCAACTCACCGCCGGCCGAGGTGCGTGCCGGGCGCCGGGACTCGTGGAGCAACATCAGCGCCAGCAAGCCCATCACTTCCGGTTCCGGCAACAACTCCATCAGCAAACGGCCCAGGCGAATCGCTTCGCGGGTCAGGTCTTCACGGGTCAGGTCGGCGCCCATGGACGCTGAATAGCCTTCGTTGAACACCAGGTAAATCACCCGCAGCACACTGTCCAGGCGCTCGGGCAACTCCGCCAGGGATGGCACCTGATAGGGGATCTTCGCTTCGCGGATCTTGCCCTTGGCCCGCACGATGCGCTGGGCGATGCTAGTGGGCGTGGCGAGAAACGCCCGGGCGATTTCCTCGGTGGTAAGGTCGCAGATCTCACGCAAGGTCAGCGCCGCCTGGGCATCCGCCGCCAGCGCCGGGTGGCAGCAGGTGAAGATCAGGCGCAGGCGGTCGTCTTCCACGTCTTCAACGCTCCAGTCTGCCGCTTCCAGCGCATCGGCTTGCGCCTGCAACAACGGGGTAAAACGCGCCTGGCGACGTAAACGGTCGATGGCCTTGAAGCGCCCGGTCGAGACCAGCCAGGCCCGGGGGTTATCCGGCACACCATCCTGCCCCCAGCGCTCGACTGCGACGAAGAACGCCTCGTGCAAGGCTTCTTCAGCCAGGTCGAAATCGCCAAGCAAGCGAATCAGGGTCGCCAGGATGCGCCGCGATTCGCTGCGATAAACCGCTTCAACCCGGGCCTGCACCGTCAATCGCGCAGGCCTTCGGTCACCAGCGTCACCAGCCGGTCGAGGCTCTGCCCCCAGCCTTCGTGAAAGCCCATGGCTTCGTGGGCCTGCTTGGTCTCGGCGCTCCAGTGCATGGCGCGGGCGGTGTACAGGGTCTTGCCGTCGACATCTTCAAAGGTGACTTCGGCGGTCATGAATGGCTGGCCCGAAGGGATCCAGCCGGGGGTGAAGGCGTCGGTAAACACCAGCCGACTGGGGGCGGTAATCTCCAGGAATACGCCCTGGGTCGGGTATTCGCTGCCGTCCGGCGCGCGCATCAGCGTGCGAAATTGCCCACCCACCCAAAGGTCCATTTCGCACTCGGGAGTGGTCATGCCGTGTGGGCCCCACCACTGCTGCAACAAGGCCGGCTCGGTCCAGGCGCGAAACACGCGGCTGCGAGGGGCATCAATCAAGCGACTGATGGACAGTTCAAATTCGGCGGGTTTGGGTTGAATGCTCATGGGAAACCTCCTGGGTTTTATTGTTGTGATCAGAGATTCAATTCACGCACGGGGCGCACTTCCACACTGCCGACCCGGGCCGCCGGTATGCCGCCGGCCACCTGGATCGCTTCATTCAGGTCCTTGGCTTCGATCAGATAAAACCCGGCGAGCTGCTCCTTGGTTTCGGCAAACGGTCCGTCGGTGATCGACAACTTGCCATTGCGCATGCGCACGGTGGTGGCGGTGCTCACCGACTCCAGCGGTTCGGCGGCGAGCATGCGCCCGCTGGCCTGCACGGACTGGCCATAGGCGAAACATTCCGGGTCCTTGGGGCTGTCGGGCGAATCGTGCAGCACCTGTTCGTTGCTATAGATCAGGCAGAGGTATTTCATGGGATTCTCCGTTTTCGGACAACTGACTATAGTTCGCGGCGCTCAAGGTTTCAGGTCGAACAGACCGGCGCCGGTTTCCATGTCGAACGGTGCCGACCAATGTTCATGCACCACTTTCCACTCGCCGCCAACGCGCTGGTAGCCGGCGCTGACGCGCATCCAGCAGGTCTTGAGTACGCCGTCGGGCCCGGTGCCGCCACAGTGCGCGAGCCAGTGGGCAAAGGCGCTGTTATCGCCGGCGACGATACGCATCTCATGGAAGTCAAAGACCCCAGGGCCCGGGCAGAACTCCATGCACGCCTTCCAGTGCGCCTGATAGGCGGCCTTGCCCTTGAACTGCAGGGCGCTAACGGCGTCGAACGCGACGATATCGTCGGCGTAAAAGCTGACAATCTTCTCGACATCCTTGGCGGTGACCGCCTGTTTCCATTGTTCGATCAAGCTGCTGATTGCGGTGCTCATGGCAATACTCCTTGCGGGAAAAATCACGGAAGACACCCTTAGTCGACTGAGCCCCGGGCCAATCGACAGTCCCGCAAAAAATAATTGCGACTACCGCAAACCCGCTAGAATCCGCGCTTCTATGTAGGATTTCGGATGCTACGCCGATGGAAACCCGCCTCGTCGCCTATCAGACGTTGACTGCCCTGCAACAACAGCAACTCAACGCCCTGGAAGTGCATCCCGAACAACTGGTTTTTTCCGGCGATATCTACTGTGCGCTGAACACCCTGCTGGTCAATCCGAACCCTGGCGTGGCAGGCTTTGCGTTACTCGCCGACGAGATTCCCGTGGCCTTCCTGCTGCTCAAACGCCCACCCTGCCTGCCCCATTGGGCGGATGAACACAGCGCCACGCTGCATGCGTTGCAAGTCGATCGCCATCAGCAAGGCCTGGGGTTTGGCAAAGCCTGCCTGCAAGCCCTCCCCGCCGCCGCGCGCCTGGTTTGGCCGCAGATCAAGGCGCTGGAGCTGTCGGTGGACACGGACAATGTGGCGGCGATGGGGCTGTATTTGCAGCAGGGCTGGGTGGACAGCGGGGAGGCGTATAAGGGGCGGATTGGGTATGAGCGCCGGTTGGCGTGGGTGTTTTAAACAATAAGGAGCTGGTGAAGATGCTAACAACCCTGGAACAACTCGAATCCCTCTACGGCCTGCCCCACGAACGGGCCGTGCGCAAGGAAATCCCGTTTCTCAACGAGGATTACCAGGCCATGGTCCGCGCGTCACCCTTGGTGGTGGTGAGCTCATCCGGCCCGGACGGCATCGACGGTTCGCCCCGTGGCGATGTGCCAGGTTTTGTACGAATCATCGACGAGCGCACGTTGGCGATTCCGGATCGGCCGGGGAATAACCGCCTCGACACCCTGCGTAATCTGGTGGTGGACCCGCGTATAGCGTTGCTGTTCATCATCCCGGGGATTGGCGAGACGTTGCGGGTCAATGGCCGGGCGCAGATTTCCATCGAACCAGAGTTGCTGGAGAGCTTTGCGGTAAATGGCAAAGCGGCCCGTTCGGTGATTCTGGTGCAGGTGGAGGCGGCATATTTCCATTGCTCCAAAGCCTTTGTGCGCTCCGATTGCTGGAACCCGGAAAAGCATCTGGATCGCTCGGCACTGCCCTCCGCCGGGGCGTTTCACAAGCGCTTGAATGATGGGGCGTTCGACGCCGAAGCCTATGACCGCGAGATGCCGGAGCGGGTCAAGGCCACGCTGTATTGAGAGGCCATTGCAGGAGCGAACGTGCTCGCTCCTGCCGGTGGCGCGGTCAGGCGGATTCGGCGTTGATGGGGATCCAGATTTCCACGGAGCCCGTGCCTTTACCCACATCGAAATCGGCGCTGTAGCGCTCAAAATCAGCCCCGACCACCTTGTACCCGGAGGCCGGCAGCCATTCGAACATGATGCGTTCATAGGTCTGCGCCAGCGCCTGCACCGGGCCAAAATGCGGGAACACGGCATAGCGATGGGCCGGGATTTCAATCGACTGGAAGTTGCTCGGTACATCGCCCTTGGCCGGTACTTCAACGCCGGCCAGGTAGTCAAATTCATCGTGTTTGGCGTTGTAGCACACGCCATAGGTTACGCCGCCGACGCGTTTCTTGATCTCTTTGAAGCAGCTGTCGAACAGCTCCCACAACTTGGGAATATCGCCAATCGTGGCCTTTGAATAACGCCCTTGCACACCCGCGATCACCAGGGCCTTGCCCTCTTCCATGCGCGGCTGTAACGGCAGTTTTGTCTGTTGATCCATCTGAACAGTCTCCTTCTTATGAGGGAACAAACCCGCGTCGAGTATAGGGGCATATCCCCGTCGCACTCCAAACAGAAATTTTTCCCACAGCATCTGGACAATTGGCCATCACCGACCGTATTGTCTGCCCCGCAGGCCACCGCAGTGGCCGACGTCGCTCGGACGGTTCCGGGCGCTTACGTATTTCGAGGCAACAATGGCCGAACCCCGTTCGCCGCGCCGCTTTGCGCGCATAGATCGACTCCCCCCTTACGTGTTCAATATCACTGCCGAGCTGAAGATGGCTGCGCGTCGGCGCGGCGAAGACATCATCGACTTGAGCATGGGTAACCCGGACGGCGCCACTCCACCGCACATCGTGGAAAAAATGGTCACCGTCGCCCAACGCGAAGACACCCACGGCTACTCCACTTCCAAAGGCATTCCGCGGCTGCGCCGGGCGATTTCGCGCTGGTACAAAGACCGCTACGAAGTGGACATCGACCCGGAAACCGAAGCCATCGTGACCATCGGTTCCAAGGAAGGCCTGGCGCACTTGATGCTGGCCACCCTGGACCAGGGCGACACGGTGCTGGTGCCCAACCCCAGCTACCCGATTCACATCTACGGTGCCGTGATTGCCGGCGCCCAGGTGCGTTCGGTGCCGCTGATTCCGGGGGTGGACTTCTTCGCTGAGCTGGAACGTGCGATTCGTGGCTCGATCCCCAAGCCGAAGATGATGATCCTCGGCTTCCCGTCCAACCCCACCGCACAGTGCGTGGAGCTGGACTTCTTCGAACGGGTGATCGCCCTGGCCAAGCAGTACGACGTGCTGGTGGTGCATGACCTGGCCTACGCCGACATCGTCTACGACGGCTGGAAAGCTCCGTCGATCATGCAAGTGCCGGGCGCCAAGGACATCGCGGTGGAGTTTTTCACCCTGTCCAAGAGCTACAACATGGCCGGCTGGCGCATCGGTTTCATGGTGGGCAACCCGGAACTGGTCAACGCCCTGGCGCGGATCAAGAGCTACCACGACTACGGCACCTTCACCCCGCTGCAAGTGGCGGCGATTGCGGCGCTGGAAGGCGATCAGCAGTGCGTGAAAGACATTGCCGAGCAGTACCGCCAGCGCCGTAACGTGCTGGTGAAAGGCCTGCATGAGCTGGGCTGGATGGTGGAGAACCCGAAGGCGTCGATGTACGTCTGGGCGAAGATTCCCGAGGCGTACGCCGCGATGGGGTCGCTGGAGTTTGCCAAGAAGCTGCTGCTTGAGGCGAAGGTGTGTGTGTCGCCGGGGATTGGTTTTGGTGAGTATGGTGACGACCACGTGCGCTTTGCACTGATCGAAAACCAGGACCGGATTCGCCAGGCGGTGCGGGGCATCCGGGCGATGTTCCGGGCGGATGGGCTGGTCAAGAAAGCTGACGCCTGACCCGATCCAACGGCAGGAATGATCGTTCCCACGCTCTGCGTGGGAATGCCGCCTTGGACGCTCTGCGTCCGCTCGTGACGCGGAGCGTCACAGGATGCGTTCCCACGCGGAGCGTGGGAACGATCACTTACCGCCTAGACCACCAGCGACAGCAACATGATAAAGCCCAACGCCACCACCGACAGAATGGTCTCCATCGCCGTCCAGGTCTTGAACGTCTCGGCCACGGTCATATTGAAGTACTGCTTCACCAGCCAGAACCCCGCATCGTTGACGTGAGACAGCACCAGCGAGCCCGCCCCCGTCGCCAACACCAGCAACTCGCGGTTCACCCCCGGAATCATCCCCACCACCGGCACCACAATGCCGGCACCGGTAATGGTCGCCACGGTGGCAGAACCGGTAGCCACACGAATCACCGCCGCCACCAGCCAGGCCAGCAGGATCGGGTTGATCTGCGCAGTCACCGCCATATGGCCGATCACATCACCCACGCCGCTGGTCACCAGCATCTGCTTGAAACCACCACCGGCACCGATGATCAGGATGATCGCTGCAGTCGGCGCCAGGCTGGCGTCGAGCAGCTTGAGGATTTGCTTGGAGCCAATGCCCTGGCGATGGCCAAAGGTGTACAGCGACAACAGCAAGGCCAGCAGCAAGGCGGTGATCGGGTGACCGATCATGTCCATCCAGTTGCGGATCACATGGCCGTCCGGCAGGGCGACGTCGGCGAAGGTTTTCAGCAGCATCAGGAACACCGGCAGCAGCACGGTGATCAGGGTGATGCTGAAGCTCGGCAGGGTCTTGGATTCCGGTTGCTCACTGGCCAGTTGGTCCACCAGTTCCTGGGACGGGTTGCCCGGGATGTACTTGGCGATAAACGAACCGTAGAGCGGGCCGGCGATGATCGCCGTAGGCAGCGCGACGATCAGGCCGTAGAGAATGGTCTTGCCGATGTCGGCACCGAACACGCCGATCGCCAGCAGAGGGCCCGGGTGCGGTGGCACCAGGCCGTGCACCGCCGACAGGCCGGCCAGCAGCGGAATGCCGATCTTGATCAGCGACACACCGGTACGGCGCGCGACGATAAACACCAGCGGGATCAGCAACACAAAACCGATCTCGAAGAACAGCGGAATGCCCACCAGGAACGCGGCGAACATCATTGCCCACTGCACCTTCTCCTTGCCGAAGGCCCGCACCAGGGTTTGCGCGATCTGATCGGCACCGCCGGAATCGGCCATCATCTTGCCGAGCATCGTACCCAGCGCGAGGATAATCCCGACAAAGCCGAGCACCCCGCCGAAGCCGTCCTGGAAGGCCTTGATGATCTTGTCCACGGGCATGCCCGAGGTCAGGCCGAGAAAGCCTGCGGCGATGATCAGCGCAATGAACGGGTGGACTTTGAACCGGGTGATCAACACGATCAGGCCGATGATGGTCACCACTGCATCGAGCAGCAGATAGGTATCGTGGGACAAGCCAAACATGGGGGTCTCTCCTGTTTGTTGTTGTTATTAAAGCCGGTAAAAAATTCAGTGCAGGCGGACAGCGCTATCTTGTCCGGCAAAAAATTATTTGTTTGGTTCAAAGCCGTGTTCGAGCCACCAGGCATTGGTTTGCTCGGCCAGTTCTTCAACGCTGTCTTCACTGGCGTTGAGGGCCAGGGTCAACGGCTCGCCCACCGGGGATTCCAGGGTGGCGAACTGGCTGTCTATGAGGCTGGCCGGCATGAAATGGCCGGGGCGATGGGATACACGGTCGGCGGCGACTTCGCGGGTCAGCTCCAGAAACACAAACCCCAGGCCCGGCGCGGCTTCGCGCAGGTGGTCGCGGTATTTCTTCTTCAGGGCCGAACAGGTGAGCACCGGATGCTCGCCGGCCTTGAGCGAGCGGCGCAGCTCATCGCACAGGATGTCGAGCCAGCCGGCGCGGTCTTCGTCGTTAAGGGGATGGCCGGCGCTCATCTTCTCGATGTTCGCGGCGGGGTGAAAGCTGTCGCCTTCGATGGCGGTGGCGCCGTTCAGCAGGCACAGGGCCTCGCTGACGCTGGACTTGCCACAGCCGGAAACACCCATGATCACGAGGGCAGTAACAGGTTGACTCATGAAACACCTCAAGACGCAGATAGCGCTACCTTTGCACGCTGTAAGGCTAGTGCAAAAACAGGCTTTTCCCGCGCCGTCTTGTCATTTTTATGGAGTGACGCGTGCATCTGCTCCAAAGGTTTGAACGGGAACAGGCATCCCGACGTTCAAGAATTTGCAGGGTCTTGGAGACAGCGCTACCTTAGTGCCTCGATTTTTGTTTGGCAAGCCGCCTGATGACTCCCAAGAACGATAAAAATACCCGCACCACGGGCCGCCCTACCCTCAATGAAGTGGCCCGCCTGGCTGGCGTGAGCCCGATTACCGCCTCCCGGGCCTTGCGCGGCATCAGCACCGTGGCCACCGAACTGGTGGAAAAAGTGCAAAAAGCCGCCGCCGAACTGAGCTACGTGGTCAACCCGGCCGCCCGTGCCCTGGCATCTGCCCAGAGCCAGTCGGTGGTGGTGTTGGTGCCGTCACTGTCCAACCTGCTGTTTATCGAAACCCTGGAAGCCATCCACCAGGTGCTGCGGCCCAAGGGCTTTGAAGTGCTGATCGGCAACACCCACTATTCCCGCGACGAAGAAGAAGACCTGCTGCGCAACTACATGGCCTACCAGCCACGGGGTTTGCTGCTGACCGGGTTTGACCGTACGGAAAGTGCCCGGCGCATGGTGGAATCGAGCAATGTGCCGTGTGTGTACATGATGGACCTGGACCCGGGCGCCGGACTGAACTGCGTAGGATTCTCGCAGTTGAACGCCGGGGAAACAGCGGCGGCGCATTTGATCTCACGGGGGCGCAAGCGGTTGGCCTACATTGGCGCTCAGTTGGACCAGCGCACGTTGTTGCGCGGTGAGGGTTTCAGGCGCGCTCTGCAACAGGCGGGGTTGTATGACCCTGCGCTGGAAGTGTTGACGCCACGGCCATCGTCGCTGGGCCTGGGTGGTGAATTGTTCCTGCAGTTGCTGGCCAGCCATCCGGATGTGGACGCGATCTTCTTTGGCAACGACGACCTGGCTCAAGGTGCGCTGCTGGAAGCGCTGCGCCATGGCATCAAGGTGCCGGAGCAGATCTCGGTGCTGGGCTTCAACGACCTGCCGTCTTCCTCGTTCATGGTGCCGCGCTTGAGCAGCATCAGCACGCCGCGCGAAGCCATTGGCCGGCGGGCGGCAGAGCATTTGTTGACGGTGATGGCGGGCAACAAGATCGCCCGGCCGGTGGTGGACATGGGGTTTGAGTTGAAGGTGCGCGAGAGTACCTAGGCGGTAGCTGTAGGAAGTGGCTGGTGTTGATGGCAGCGCCTTGCTCCGTTACCTACAGGTACGTCAGAATCCGCCGGCTTGTGCGCCTGGGTAGGGCTCTCTAAGGTTGCCCGGTCGCTGAATTTCTCAGTGATCGGGTTTAGTAGCCCGAACTGGTTCACTCTTAGTGCATGAGCTTCATCTGTCAGACGATTTTGTCTGTGCTTGATGGCGGCTGTGCGTAGGGCACCTTCGGGTGCGCCGGCTATGAGTGTCCACCGGTCTACTAACCTGCGCGCAGCTGCCTCCTTTATTGTTTAGTAGCGATATGGGGGTGGCCTAATACAGGGCACTTACTATGTTCAAAGCAACTCCAAATCCTCCCGCCTTATTCACCGTCAGCCCCGACGCCAGCAGCGAAAGCCTGATCGCCAACAGCTACGAGACGTTTTCCTCGGTCAGCACGTTATTGCTCGACCTGTCTGATGAACTCACCGGCAAAGACCGCGACACCGCATTGGCGATTCACCAGTTGAGTGAGTTGGGCGTATTGCTGATGGGCAAGCTGATGGACCTGGAATCACCACTGATCTAACAGACCGCACGCGGTCAAACTGTGGGAGCGGGCTTGCTCGCGAATGCGGTGTGTCAGCCGACCTTTCCATCACTGATACACCGCATTCGCGAGCAAGCCCGCTCCCACATTTTTGATCCTGCCCACTTAACAACCTCGCCGTGCCTTCTGGCCCCTGCTAAATTGCCCCCTGCCTTCTCTACCTCGTCAGGAAAGCACCATGGGCCATTCGCTGAAAATCCTCGGTCGCACTTCTTCCATCAACGTGCGAAAAGTCCTGTGGACCTGCCAGGAACTGGATATCCCCTACGACCGCGAAGACTGGGGCATCGGCTTCGCCTCCACCCAGTCCCCCGAATTCCTGGCCCTGAACCCCAACGCCCAAGTCCCGGTGATCATCGACGACAACGGCGTGCTGTGGGAATCCAACACCATCTGCCGCTACCTCGTGAGCCTGCACCAACGCCACGACCTGTTGCCCACCGAGCCGGTCGCCCGTGCGAGGGTCGAGCAATGGATGGACTGGCAAGCCACCGAACTCAACCCGTCGTGGGGCTACGCCTTCCACGCTCTGGTACGCAAGAACCCGGACTACCAGGACCCGCAACGCGTCAAAGCCGGGGTAAAAAGCTGGAACGACAAGATGGGCCTGCTCGAAGAGCAACTGATCAAAACCGGCGCCTACGTCGCCGGTAACGACTTCACACTCGCCGACATCCTCATCGGCCTGTCGGTGCACCGCTGGTGGATGACGCCCATGGAGCATCCGTCCTACCCGGCGGTCAGCGCCTACTACGAAACCCTCAGCCAACGCCCCGGCTTCAAAACCTTCGCCCTCAACGGCCACAACTAAAAACAAGGACTACCCAATGAACGGACTCAACGTACTACTCACCGGCGCCTGCGGCCGCATCGGCAAGACGTTTTTCGAAGCCTCGAAAGACCGCTACCGCTTCACCCTCACCGACCGCATCGAGCCGGATTTCGCCCTCGGCGAGCACCGTTTCATCCCCGCCGACCTGAGCGACAAAACCGCCCTCGCCGCCCTGCTCGACGGGATTGACGTGATCGTGCACCTGTCGGGCATCCCCCACGCCAGCGCGACCTTCGACGAGTTGTTGCCCAACAATATCCTGGCCACCACCTACCTGTTCGAAGCTGCCGTGGCCGCAGGTGTGAAGCGCCTGGTGTTCGCCAGCAGTGCCCAGACCATCGAAGGCTACCCGGTAGACCGGCAGATCACGCCGGGCATGCCTGTATTGCCCGCCAACCTGTACGGCGTGAGCAAATGCTACGGCGAAGCCCTGTGCGGTTTTTACGCGGCCAAAACCCCGCTCTCCACCATCGCCCTGCGCATCGGTGCGTTTGAATTCCCCGAAACCCACGACCTGAACAACGCCCGCGACCTCAGCGCCTGGCTCAGCCCCCGCGACGCCGTGCAACTGCTGCAACGCTCGGTGGAAACCATCGGGGTGAAACACCTGATCGCCCATGGCATTTCCAATAACCGTTTCAAACGCCTGGACCTCAGCGAAACAACCCGTGTGCTGGGTTACCAACCGGTGGATGATGCGTTCCAGGAATTCGAGATCCCGATCACTTACTGAGTCTTCTGCCCATGTCTTCACCCTCTCTTGCAGACGGTATCGACCCGATCCGCGCCGCGCACATCAGCGCGCGCATTGATCGGTTGCCCGCCGTCGCCACTGTCTGGCGCCTGGTGGCGCTGCTGTCGATTGGCGGCTTTTTCGAGCTGTATGACTTGTTCCAGACTGCCTATATCAGCCCCGGTCTGATCAGTGACGGAATTTTCCACACCGGCAGCCAGGGCGTATTCGGCTTCTCCGACCAGGCGGCCTTTGCCTCGGCGACCTTTCTCGGCCTGTTCCTCGGCGCCAGCCTGCTCAGCCCGATTGCCGACCGCTACGGGCGCCGGGCGATCTTCACCTTTGCGTTGATCTGGTACACCGTCGCCACCGTGTTGATGGGTATCCAGACCTCCGCCCTGGGCATCATCTGCATGCGTTTCCTGGTGGGCATCGGCCTGGGCATCGAACTGGTGACCATCGACGCCTACCTCTCGGAACTGGTGCCCAAGCGCATGCGCAGCTCGGCGTTTGCCTTTGCGTTTTTCATCCAGTTCCTGTCGGTGCCGGCGGTGGCGTTGATGTCGTGGTGGCTGGTACCCCAGGCACCGTTCGGGATTTCCGGCTGGCGCTGGGTAGTGGTGAGCAGTGCGGTATTTGCGCTGTTTATCTGGCAACTGCGCAAGCGCCTGCCGGAATCGCCGCGCTGGCTCGCACAAAAAGGCCGTTTCGACGAAGCCGGGCAGATCATGGACAGCCTCGAAGCGCGCTGCCGGAAAGACCACGGCAAGCCACTCGATGAGCCGGAACCGCAAGCCGTCAGCGTGCAGGGCCAAGGGCGCTTCGCCGATATCTGGCAACCGCCGTACCGGCGCCGGGCGTTGATGCTGATTGTGTTTCATGTGTTCCAGGCCATCGGCTTTTTTGGCTTCGGCAACTGGCTGCCGGCGCTGCTCTCGGGCCAGGGCGTGAGCGTCACTCACAGCCTGGGCTATGCCTTCATCATCACCCTCGCCTACCCGCTGGGGCCGCTGCTGTTTGTGAAGGTGGCGAACCGGTTTGAGAACAAATGGCAGATTGTCGGCTCGGCGCTCGGCGCGGTGATCTTCGGCAGTTTGTTCGCGCTGCAAACCACCGCCGTGGGCCTGGTGATCTGCGGAGTGATGATCACCTTCTGCAACGCCTGGCTGAGTTTCAGTTATCACTCCTACCAGAGCGAACTGTTCCCCACCAACATCCGCGCCCGGGCGGTGGGTTTCTGCTATTCGTTCAGCCGGTTGTCGACGGTGTTCAGCAGCCTGTTGATCGGCGTGATCCTCGAACACCTCGGCACGCCCGGCGTGTTGGCGTTTATCGCCAGCAGCATGTTGATCGTGATGATCACCATCAGTTGGTTCGGCCCGCGCACCCGCAACCTGGCGCTGGAGAACATTGCCCACTAGCGGCAAACAATGGCCGGCGGCACGCCAACGCTTGCCGACGGTAGCGGCCAAAAGCCCCGTAAACACGGGGCCATACCACTGGGCACGCTAATTGCTCCACCTGTGGCACCGCCCACATCCACAGGTGTCCTGATCATGCTGATCAACAACAACCCCCAGGCTCAGTCGACGATCCAACGCATCAAGCGCGCAGACATGGACCCGGCCAACGCCGCGGCCAGCGCGCTGTACAGCGGTGCCGCGCAAAACGTGCAACAGGGCACTACCACTGTATCGACCACACAGGCAGCGGCCGACGCCACTGCCGACAACATCAATGCCGCCTTCGCCAAGACCCGTGTGCAGTTGCAAGCCACCACCGCAACCGCCTCGACCACCGATACGGCCAAGACTGACTCCACCACGTCGGCCCGCAGTGACTTCACCGACTACATGAAGAAAAGCCCGGCTGAGCGCATCCGCGAGCAACTGCTCAAGGAACAGGGTTTGACCGAGGATGATGTGAAGAACATGCCTCAGGACAAGCAGGATGCTATTTCCAAGGAAGTTGCAGAACGCCTGAAGGAGCAGCAGGCGCAGCAGGTAGCGGCGAAGACCGCTGACCCGCAGGCGCAGACGGTGAAAGAAACCCTGGCTGCGATCTAAGCCACACCACAAACCAAATGTGGGAGCGGGCTTGCTCGCGAATGCGGTGTGTCAGTCAATCCATGTGCTGACTGACACACCGCATTCGCGAGCAAGCCCGCTCCCACACAAGCTCATTCCACATTTGATCTGCGGTGTTACTGCAATTGCAGTGTGGAATTGAACTGACTGATCGCATCCACCACATGCCGTGACCCTTCCTGAATCTCCAGGATCACCTGCCCCGCCTCATTCGCCAGCTCCACCCCAAGCCCCGTGCGGCTCAGGCTCGACTGCATGCTCGACACCGCGCTGATCGACAGGTCGTGGTTCTTGCGCACCACATCCACAATCTCGATCGTCGCCTGGCTGGTTCGCGCCGCAAGGCTGCGCACCTCATCCGCCACCACCGCAAACCCGCGCCCATGCTCGCCCGCCCGGGCCGCTTCGATCGCCGCATTCAGCGCCAGCAGGTTGGTCTGGTCGGCGATGCCGCGGATGGTCTGAACGATAGTGCCGATAATGTCCGACTGCTTGCTCACTGCGTCGATGCTCACGGCCGCCTCGTTAAGGTCACGGGAAATTTCTTCGATGATCTGCACGGTCTGCTGCACCACTTCCGAACCCTTGCGGGCGCAGGCGTCGTTTTGCACCGAGGTGGCGTGAGCCGAGTCGGCAGCCGTGCGCAAGGTGGTGACCTGGTCGGTGATGTCACTGGCGAACTTCACCACTTTGTACAGGCGCCCGTTGGCATCGAAGATCGGGTTGTAGGAGGCTTCCAGGAACAGCGTTTGGCCGAATTTGTCTTTGCGCTCAAACCGGTGGGAGTGATATTCGCCGCGATTGAGCGAGGCCCAGAATGCCTTGTAGGCCGGCGAATCGGTCTCACCGCGATGACAAAACAGACTGTGGTGCTGGCCGACGATTTCACTGAGGGAATACTTCACCGTCTTCAGGAAGTTGTCGTTGGCATTCAGAATCTGGCCTTGCGGGGTGAATTCAATGACCGCCATGGAGCGGCCGATGGCGTCGATCAGGCTCTGGTTTTCATGCTCGCGGTGAATCCGCGCCGAGATGTCCGAGGCCACCTTGATCACGCTTTGCACCTGGTTGTCGGCACCGATTACCGGCATGTAACTGGCCTCCAGCCACACTTCCTGACCATGCTTGTTCAACCGCATGAAGGTGCCACTGAGGGGCTCGCCCCGCGCCAGGTCGCGCCAGAGCTTGGCGTAGGCGTCGGTGTGGGTGTAGGCCTCTTCGCAGAAAATCCGGTGATGCTTGCCGCGAATTTCTTCGGCGCGGTAGCCCATGGTCTTGCAGAAATTTTCATTGGCATCCAGCACGATGCCGTCGCGATCAAACTCGATCATTGCCATGGAACGGCTGATGGCGGCCAATTTGGCTTTGGCTTCGGTAAGGGCGCAGGAGAAACGTTCGATTTCCAGTAGGTCGGATTTGTGTTGGCGGTTGAACATGTCAGATCACCCTTTATTTTCCCGACGCCCACGCGGGCGCATTCCATTCACGGTTTGAATCTTGATCGAAGACCTTTATGGGGAAACCTATCCGAAACGCTTTATATGCCGAGCGTCATCAACGGTTCTGGGTGAGCATAGACAGGCGTTGGCGCTATGCAAGGCCACTAGTCAGCCAGCATTTGCAACAAAGCATTAACCACTGCGGAGGGCGGTTGGTGGCGTGATGTCACCAACGCAAACTCGCGATGCACCGGCTCCGCCAGGGGCATGATGCGCAAGCCTTGGCGCTGGGCCGGCAGGGTCATCTCGGGCACCAGCGTCACTCCCACGCCTTCACGCACCAGGCTGAAAGCGCTGTTCCATTCGCGCACTTCCACCCGCACCTCGCGCAGCACCAGGCCGGCTTCCTGCGCCAGGCTGCGGGCGTTGACGGTGCAGCCGCCGGTGGCAAGCACGAACGGTTGCTCCACCAACTCTTCCAGCGTGACCGTTGCCTGCGCCGGGCGCCGGGAAAACCCGTGGGCCATCGGCAGCACCGCCACCCAGTTATCGCGCCCCAGCACGGCGGCATTGCGCTCGGACGGCGGGTTGAGCACCACGCCCAGGTCGATCAGATTCGCGTCGAGCAGGGTGTTCACTTCATCGTCGGTCACTTCCAGGGCCGTGACCTCGATGCCGGGGTAAAGCTGGTTGAACCGACGCAGCAGCGGCGGCAGGAACACCGCCAGCACCATGGGGAAACTCGCGATGCGAATCGTCCCACGCAGCATCGGCCGCGCTTCGTCAACGGTGGTGCGAATCGCCTGCAAGGCCCCGAGCATCACCCGCGCCTGCTCGATCACTTGCAGGCCCAGGGCGGTAGGCACGGTCTGACGCGCCTCACGCACAAACAACTGCGCACCGAGGTTGGCCTCCATGGCCGCCATCGCCTGGCTGGCGGCGGACTGAGTCATGCCCACTCGTTCGGAGGCGGCAGTGATGCTGCCGTTGTCCGCCACGGCCACCAGCAGGCGCCAGTGCATCAGGTTCATCATGGCAGTAGCTGTCCTTATGGCAGGATTCTGAAAGATTAATTTTACCCAAGGTGCCATGCCCACGAGACTGAAGGCAACTGTCCTGCGGAGTTGCCCCGATGAAGCTGTATTTTTCCCCGAATGCCTGTTCCCTCGCCTCCCATATCGCGCTGCGGGAATTGGCCCTGCCGTTTGAATTGATTCGCGTCGACAACCAGAAAAAGCTCACGGCTGACGGTGATGATTTCCTGCAGATCAACCCCAAGGGCTATGTGGCCGCACTGCAACTGGACAACGGCGAGGTACTGACCGAAGGCGCGGCCATCCTGCAATACCTGGCCGACCGTGTACCCGCAGCGGGCCTGGCGCCGGCCAATGGCAGCTGGGAGCGGGTGCGTTTGCAGGAGTGGCTGAACTTTGTCTCCAGCGAGATTCATGGCGGGCTGGGAGTGTTGTTCAAGGACGCGATTCCCGATGAGGTGAAGGCGCTGTTCAAGGCCACGCTGTTCAAGCGGTTTGCGATTCTGGTACAGACCCTGGAGCGCCAGGATTACCTGCTGGGCGCGCAGTACTCAGTGGCGGATGCGTACCTGTTTGTGGTGCTGCGCTGGGCGGGGTTGTTTGATATCGACTTGCAGCAGTGGCCGGCGTTAGCGAAGTTTCAGCAGCGGGTCGGTGAGCGGCCGGCTGTGATTGCCGCCCTGGCCGCTGAAAATCCATGACCTGAAATGCAGCTCCCACATTTGATCTTCATTGGTTTAGAGAATGGGTTTCAAGCCATCGTTTTCGATGAATGCGCTTAACGCCAACACATCCACCGACCCCGAACGATCCTGATCGAGGTGCGCCACCTGGCGGCGCACCGCCTGATGAATACGCCGGGTGCCCTGCCCCAGTTGAACCGTGCCGCACAGGTCCACCGCCTGCGCCGCCACGATCAACTCAATGCTGCCCAGCCACACCACGCGCTGCACCAGTTGCCGGGTTTTCTCGACCACCGCCAGCGCCTGCCCCGCATAATCTTCCACGCGATCCGCCACCGGCACGCTCACCGCCGGGATCGGATTGGCCAAGTGCCCGATCTCCGCCACCAACGCCGAACCGGTGCGCTGCAAGGCGGCCATGCCCACGTGCCCGGGCTGGTCGATCAGAAAGCGCGGCAGTTCACTGGAAGCCGGCGACAGCAACTTGGCAATCCGCTCGGCGCTGCACACCGCCACACGGCTCAACGCCAGGCCCAAGCCTTCGGCCGCCAGCGCGAGATGGGTGCTGTCGAAATTGGCCGTGGCCAGCACCAACGCGTCTTCGCTGATCAACGCCGGATTGTCCGCACCGCTGGCCAGTTCCAGTTCGATCAACTCGCGTAACGCCTGCATTGCCTGTTGCGCCGCGCCTTGAACCACCGTGGCACAGCGAAAGCTCAGCGGGTCCTGTAGCCGACGCGGGTTATCGGCCAATTTGCCGCCCGCCAGCAATTCCAGCAACGCCGCTGATTGCCCGCTTTGCCCCGGCGCCGGGCGCAACCGCGAAGCCCACGGCTGGAAAGGACTGAGGTTGGCCCGATAGCCTTCACACGACAACGCCAGCCCCGCCAACATGGCCTGCAATGCCTGTTCGGCCTCGGCCACCAGCAACGCGCCAAGGCCGATGCTCGCGGAGTTGGCCGACACCAGCGCCAGGCCATCCTTGCCCGTCAATGGCACGTTCAGCGCCAGGCTCAAATGCGCCAACGGCGCCAGGTCGCTCTCGCCCAACGAGCCGAGCAACGGCACCGCGGGCTCCATGCCGCAGTTGAGTAACGCCAACAGCGCCTGCGCCGCACCCGGCGAAATACCCGAACGCCCCTGGGCCAACCCAGCCAAGCGGGCTGCGGTGATCGCGCGTAATTCCTCACGCTTGGCCAGGCGGCCAACGCCCACCGCACGCCCCAAAGGAATGTTTGCCTGCACCGGCGCAACCTGCGTATCCACCGCCGCACCGAGGCCGGTGGTCACCCCGTAAATCGACGAGCCTTCAGCCACCAGGCGCAGCAACAGTCGATGCCCTTCGTCGATACGTTGGCGGGCCGCATCGCTGAAGTCAGCCGGTGCGTCTTGGCGGGCAATCGACAGCAAATCCTCAATCGTCAAACCGGCGGGATCGAAGTGAATCATGCCCAGCGCAACCGCTGGCCGATCCCCAGGCGTTTGGATTTCTCCAGCAGTGCGTGGCCCAGGGCGATATCGCTGAGGCTCAAGCCACGGTGCCAGAACAGGATGGTTTCCTCGGGGGTTTCCCGGCCGGTCTTCAAGCCGGCGACGATCTGCCCCAACTCGGCATGCAAGGTCTCGGCGCTGAGTTTTCCGGCGTCGACGTGGGCGCGCAATGCGCCGAACATCCCGCCCTTGCACTGGCCCCAGTCGTCCACCACCAGCTTGTGCATGATGTCGGTCAACGACAGTTCCACCGCGCTCATGGTGCCGTAGGGCGCGACGAAGGCACCGGGCTTGATCCACTCGGTGTGCAGCAACGGTTGCGGCTGATCCAGGCGTGAAGCTTCCACCACGATGTCGGCGCCGCGCACCGTGGACTCCCAATCGTCGGTGACAATCACCGGCTTGCCGAGGTCGCGGCGCAGGCGTTCGGCGAAGGCTTCGCGGCTTTCACTGCGGCGCGAGTGCACGCGGATTTCGTCGAAGTCGAACAGGTGGTCCAGCAGCCGCACGTTCCAATACGCCGTGCCACGGGCACCGATGTGCGCGAGGACTTTACTGTCGGGCCGGGCCAGGTATTTGGCACCGATGGCGGTGACGGCGCCGGTGCGCATGTCGGTAATCGCCGAGGCGTCGAGGATGGCCTTGGGGATGCCGGTGGCCGGGTCCAGCAGGTTGAGAATCGCCAGTTCCGAGGGCAGGCCCTTGCGGTAGTTATCGACAAAGTCGCCCACCACCTTGACCCCGGCGTAGCCGATTGCGCCGCCCAATACACCGCGCAGCACGTTGAAGTGGCCGTTGATTTCACCGCCGGGAATCAGGTGCATGCGCGGCTCGATCACCGCCTCGCTGCGGCCCTGGATCGCCAGGCTGGATTCGATGGCGTTGAGGATTTCGTCGTTGGTCAGGGCCAGTTCGTCGATGTCCAGGCCGTTGAGGAAGTCGATGTAGATCGGTTGCATGGTCTGCTCACTGATGGGTTGCGAAGGTCGATGCTGAAGATGCTTTTATGGGGTGAGGGAGCTTGTTGTGGTGAGGAGCCTGTTGTGGCGAGGAGCTTGCTGTGGCGAGGGAGCTTGCTCCCGCTGGAGTGCGCAGCGCTCCCGCTTTTTTTGGGGCCGCTACGCAGCCCAGCGGGAGCAAGCTCCCTCGCCACAACAGCTCTTTCCCTAAAGCAAGCTCCCCTGCCACAGCAAGCTCCCTCCCTACAGCAAGCTCCCTTGCCACAGGGATAAAGTTATGGGGCCTTGAACACAACCTGCTGCACATCGACCTTTTTCGGGATCAGGCCGTTGGCAAAAAACGCGTCGGCCGTACGTTGCTGGTTGGCGATATCCACCGCTTCCAATGGCCGGCTCGGCGTCGGCGAGCGGTGCTGGAAGTAACTCTCCACCACCGCCGGCTGCAAGCCCAATGTCTTGGCCATCAGCGCGACGCTTTCGTCATGCTGGTCCAGCGACAACCGCTGCGCCTGGGCAAACACCTTGAGAATCGCCGCAATCGCCTGCGGGTGCTGCTTGGCAAACGGCCCGCTGGCGATGAAGAAACTGCCCGCCGGGTTCAGCCCCTGGCCATCCCCCAGCACCTTCGCCGAACCGTCCACCACGGCCGCCGAGTAGTACGGGTCCCACACCACCCAGGCGTCGACCTTGCCTTGTTCAAACGCGGCACGGCCGTCGGAGGGCGACAGGTACACCACGTTCACGTCCTTCCACTGCAAGCCGGCACGCAACAAACTTTTGAGGAACAGGTTGTGCGCGCTGGATCCCTTGAGCAACGCCACGCGCTTGCCCTTGAGTTCGGCCACGCTTTGCACGGTGCTGTCCTTGGGCAGCAGGATGGCTTCGGTGCGCCCGTCATTGGGCTCGACGCCGATGTAGCGAATGTCGATGCCGGCAGCCTGGGCGAAGATCGGCGGGATGTCGCCGATATTGCCGATGTCGATGCTGCCGCCATTTAGGGCTTCGATCAGCGGCGGGCCGCCGAGGAATTCGATCCACTCGACCTTGGTGCCCGGCAACCCTTGCTCGAACAGGTGATGCTCACGGGCGAGCACCATGCTCACCGAGCTTTTCTGGTAGCCGACGCGCAGGGTGGCCGGTTCTGCCGCCAGCAGCGGCCCGGCGCACAGTGCCAGCAGTGTGGCTGCGATGAGCTTGCGCATCAGAGACTCTCCTTGACCTTGGCCGCGACGTCCGCCGGCACCCACTGCTGCCAGACCTGCGGCTGTTCTTTCAGGAACGCTTCGGCCACCTGGCGCGGCGCGGTACGTTTCTCGGCCATTTGCGCGAGGATGCCGTTGAGCAGGTCAATCGGCAGGTCGACTTTTTCAAAGAACGTCACCAGTTGCGGGTACTGCGCCTTGAACGGCGCCGACACGCCAATCGCCAGGTGCGCTGGCATCGAACGAGTACCGATGGGGTGCGGGTTGTTGGCGTCGGCCAGGGTCTTCCAGGCTTCGGCGTTGAACGGTGGTTCTTCCAGTTTGATCAACTTGAAGCGCCCCAGCAGTGGCGTCGGCGACCAGTAGTAGAACAGCACCGGCTTGCCGCGACGGATCGAGGATGCAACCTCGGCATCCAGCGCCGCGCCGGAACCGGTGCGGAAGTTGACGTAGGTGTCGGTCAGGCCATAGGCCTTGAGCTTCTGGCTGTTGACGATCTCCGAGGTCCAGCCGGTGGGGCTGTTGAGGAAGCGCCCACGGGTCGGGTCTTCGGGGTCGCGGAACACGTCTTTGTAGCGGGCCAGGTCGGCGACGGATTTAAGCTCCGGGGCCAGGGGTTTGATGCCCCGTTCGGCGTCGCCCTTGATCACGTACTCCGGCACCCACCAGCCTTCGGTGGCGCCTTTGACGGTGTCGCCCAGGCCGAAAACCTTGCCTTCGCTTTCGGCCTTGACCCACGCCGGACTGCGCCCGGCCCACTCTTCGCCGATCACCTGGATATCGTCCTTGGCCAGGGCGGCCTCCAGGCTCACGGTGCTGCCGGGCAAGGTGTCGGTGGGCAGGCCATAGCCTTTCTCGACGATCAGGCGCAGCACTTCGGTGATCAGGCTGCCGCTTTCCCAGGTGATATCACCGAAGTGGATCGGTTTGGCAGGTTCGGCGGCCGTGGCTGATTGTGCCAGGACGGTGAGTGCCAATAGCGAGCCACCGAGCAGGTTCTTGATTGTTTTCATGTGTTACCTCGTGGTGATTCCATGAAGAGTGCTCTTGTGGCGAGGGAGCTTGCTCCCGCTGGACTGCGCAGCAGGCCCAAAGTGCTTGGGGCCGCTACGCGCCCCAGCGGGAGCAAGCTCCCTCGCCACAGGTTTTGCATCAGGGTTTAAAAGTCATAACTGAGCCGCGTGTAGTAAAACGCCCCTTCCGGCGCCGTCGGCGACAGGTAGCTGTATTGCTGGCCCGGGGTCTGGCGCAAACGGGTGTTGTAGTCGTCAGGCTTGCTGTCGAACAGGTTGTTGACGCCCACCGACACCCGCAGTTGTTTGGTGAAGGCGTAGTTCACGTCCAGGTCGGTGGTCCATTGCGCGCTGAAGGTCTGGTCGTACTGGGCGTTGGCTTCGCTGGACGCATATTTGCGGTACTTGCCGTAACGGGTTTCGTTGAGGGCGATAGTCCATTGGTTGAGCTTGTGGACCGCGCCAAACACCAGCTTGTCTTCCGGGTAACCGTGCTCCAGGAAGCCACGGGATTCACGGGTCAGCACTTCGAAGCCGTTGGGGTTTTCGTGGACCTTTTCGATAGTGGTGCGGGCCTTGGTGTAGCCCGCCGACAGGTTCAGGTTGCCGAACTGCTCAAGGTCCAGGTTGTACTTGCCCACGATGTCGACGCCACGGGTGCGGGTGTCGGCGGCGTTGGTCATGAACTGCGCCCAGGAGTACTGGCCGTAGCCGGCGTCCTTGAGGATCTGCTCGGCCAGCGGCCCGGAAATGCCACCGCTGAACAGCAGGCGGTCACGAATCGAAATCTGGTAGGCGTCGATGGTCAGCGAGGCCTGGTCGGTTGGGCGCAGCACCAGGCCCAGGGAGAAGTTGGTGGACTTCTCGGGCTTCAGCGGCTGCGCACCGAGGGCACGGGCGGCCGGGTTGTCGGCCGGCAGCATGCGGGTCAGCACCGGGTTACCGTTGGCGTCGAGGTTGGTGGTGGTGGTCCAGGAGGTGCCGATCTGGCCCAGGCTGGGCGCGTGGTAGGCATTGTTGACCGTGGCCCGCAGGCCGACTTTCGGGGTGAAGTCATAGCGCGCCGAGAGTTTGCCGGTGGTGGCTGAACCGAAGTCCGAGTAGTGCTCGGTACGCCCGGCAATGCCCACCTGGAGCTTGTCGGTGACCTGGTTTTCCAGGCCGAAATACACGCCGCCCACATCACGCTTGAAGGTGCCGGCGTCGTCCGGGGTCAGGCCCGAGGCCTGCACCGCGCCAACCTGCACGCCGTCGATGCCACCGTAGGAATAGGAATCGTAGTCGCCGGCCTCCAGCCGGTATTGCTCATGCCGGTAGGCGACGCCCGCCGACACGGTGAGTGGATGGCTCGACCAGTCGACGTTCAGATCCTTGGCGTAATCCAGGGTGATGTTGGTCTGGTCGTTGACCAGGGTGGCGACGTTGAACTTGGTCGGGCTGTTGATCCCGTAGCTCGGGTTGACGGTGTTGAAAGCCAGTTCGTCGTGCTCGTCGCGGCCATAGGTGGCGCTCAAATCGAAGCGGCCGATGCTCTCGTCTTCATAGCGGGTGCCGACGGTGACGGCGCCGTCTTCATAGCGATAGCGGTATTTCGGGATGGTGCCGTTGGGGTAGATCCCGGCCACGTTGTTCGGGCTGCTGGCCAGCAGCGGCGGCGTGTTGTTTACCGAAGTGTCCTGGCCGAAGGTGGCGAAACTGTAGAGGCGCCATTGGTCGTTCAGGCCGATTTCGGCGTTGGCCGCCAAGTTGTATTTGTCGCGCCCGGCACCGCCCCAGCGCGGGTCTTGTACCTGGCCGTCGGCGACGTATTTGTCGCCGATGTCATCGGGTTTGTTGTTCAGGGTGTTGAAGCTCAGGGTCAGGAAACCATCCCCCGGCAAGCCGATGCCGTACCAGCCATCGGTGGTTTTGCTGAAGCCGTCGCCCTGGGCGTATTTGCCCAGTTGGGTGTTGATGCCGCCACCGCTGTCGCGCTCCTTGAGCACGATGTTGACCACCCCCGCCACCGCGTCCGAACCGTATTGCGCCGAGGCACCGTCGCGCAGCACTTCGACGTGGTCGATGGCGCTGATGGGGATCATGTCGAGGTCCACCGGCTGCGCGCCAATGAACGGCACGCCACCGGAAATGTTCACCACCGCCGAGGTGTGCCGGCGCTTGCCATTGATCAGCACCAGGGTCTGGTCCGGGGACAAGCCTCGCAGGGAGGCGCCTTTCGGATCCTGGCCGCGGGTGGCGCTGTTGTTCTGCGGAAAGTTGAACGAGGGCAGCAGTTGGAACAGCGCCTGGTTGAGGCTGGTGGCGCCGGTTTGCTTGAGTTCTTCGGCGTTGATCACATCCACCGGGGCGCTGCTGGTGAGGGCCGTGGCGTCGCTGCGACGGGTACCGATGGCGACCACACGGTCGAGGGTCGGCGCCTGGGCTTCGGCGGTTTGCGCCTTGATGCTGTTGCTGGCAGGCGCGACTTTGGCGCCTTCCTTGATGATGAATGCACCGTCCGGGCTGACCTGGACTTGCAGGCCGGTGCCCTTGAGCGCGGCGTCTACCGCCTGTTGCGCCGACAGCGAACCGTCGACCCGCGCCGAGGAATAATTGCCCAGCTGCGGCGTGAAGGAAATCACCTGGCCGCTCTGGCGGCTGATGTTCAGCAGCACTTCGTCCAGCGGGCCGGGCGCGATGTGGTAGACCTGGCGCGCCTCTTCGGCGCTGGCAGCGAAAGACAGGAACAGACTGGCCAACGGCACCAGGGCAAAGGTTCGAAGCGGTGTACGGTTGAATGGGCTCACGTTGGCTCCCCCCAAGGAAACTCCTGAGCGCTGCTCCCCGCAGCGCTTACGGGAGTGATGTGGGATGGCCGGGGGAAAACTTGCAGATCGTTTGGTTATGTCGATAGAACCGACATTCGGAAACGACGCGGTCAACTGTGGGAGCTGTCGAGCTTTAGCGAGGCTGCGATGGTATCGCTGCGGTACATCTGAGAGGCCGAGGTGCTCGCATCGCAGGCAAGCCAGCTCCCACATTGACCGAGGTGAACCGTTTTCAGGCGGCACTGACGGTCACCCACAACCCGGTCCGGCGGGTGATGTGGATCGGCAGGGTGCGTGCCAGGGTGTCGAGGATCTGGTCGGGATTGTCGAGGCGGTACAGGCCGCTGACCCGCAACCCTGCCACCGCCGGGTCGAGGCGCAGCACACCGTTGTGATACGGGCGCAGTGCATCGATCACCTCCACCAGCGGGCGGTCGCGCACTTGCAGGAAACCGTCGATCCACGCCGTCGCCCCCGAGGAACTGGCGAGCACCGGGCCGAAGCCGAAGCGGTCATAAGTCACCTCGTGCCCGGCCTCCAGTTGCAGGCGTTCACCGTTCTGGCCGTCGATCTCCAGGGCACCATTGAGCGCCACCACATGGCCCTGCCCTTCGCGCTCGCGCAGCAACAGGCGATTGCCCAAGGCATGCAGTCGAGTTTGATCGGTCTGGATGAAAAACGGTCGGTTGCTGTCCCTGGCAATCTTCACCAGCAACTCGCCATCGCGCAGGCGCACCACGCGGTGTTGTGGGTCGAACTGGATGTCGGCGGCACTGCGGGCGTTGAGCAGTAACTCGCTGCCATCCGCCAGCTCTACAGTGCGCCGTTCGCCGGTGCCGGTGCGGATATCGGCGGTCAAATCCTCCACCACCGGCCGGGCCAGCCAACCGGCGCCCAGCATCAGGCCAGCGCCCACCAGGGCGCCGCGCAATACGGTGCGGCGGCTGGATGGCGCGTCCAGTGCCTGCTGCAATACCTTGCCGCTGACGCCTTGGGCCTGCGGAATTTGAAACACACCGAGGCGGGTTTCCAGTTGTTGGCACAAGGCTTCGTGACGCGGGTCTGCGGCGCGCCACTGATGGTAACGCTGCCAGTCGGCGGCACTCGCCTCGCCGGAGCGCAGCAACACCACCCAGCGAGTGGCGCTGTCGATCAGGTCGTCGCTCATTCCAGGCACAGCCGCAGGCAGCGGTTGACGGCACGGGTCATGTAGTCGCTGACCGAGCGTTGGGAAATGCCCAGCTCGGCCGCGATTTCCGGGTAGGTCAGGCCATTGAGTTGCGACAGCAGAAAGGTCGCCTTGACCTTGGCCGGCAAGCCGTCGAGCAACTGGTCGATGGCCTGCAGGGCTTCGAGCATCTGCGCCAAATCCTCAGGGGATGGCGCGGGCGAGGTTTCGTCCTGGTCGAGGGCGTCGAGGTAGGCGCGCTCCAGGTCACGGCGACGCCACAGCTGGTACATCAGGCGTTGGGCGATGGTGGTGAGCAAGGCGCGTGGCTGGCGGATCGGCGCCACGCCCGGGGAACTCAACAGTTGGACGAAGGTGTCGGCGGCGATGTCTTCGGCGTGGGCACGGGAATCGAGATGGCGGTGCAAACGGCCGCACAGCCAGTCGTAATGACTGCGGAATAATCCGCCCACGTAATCGCTGTGAGAAGTGTCGGCGCCGGACATAGTGGCTCCATCTGAGTTGGTTGCGCGTTATGTCCGGTGTTCCGGTGGAGCGATCCTAGCAAGGCTGCTTATTCTTTAATAATATTTAAAAGGTATTTTTATATAACCGATCGTTCACACGCTCTGCGTGGGAATCCCGCCTTGGACGCTCTGCGTCTGCTTTGAAATCGTGAGACAGAGCGTCACAGGATGCATTCCCACGCGGAGCGTGGGAACGATCATTGGAGGCGTGGATAACCCAAGGCTTCAGCCTGCTGCCGGTAATCCAGCAGCACCTGGTAATCCGCTTCGGTGGCGGGCAGCACTTCGTGTACGCCGAGGGTTTGCACCACTTCGGGCAGATCCTGCAAGGCCAGGTTCATGACCTCCCGCAGGTGTTCACTTGAGCCCGGCGCGCTGATGTAAGGCAGCGTCGGGCTGGGCGCGCTGCGGGTGACGATCCTCAGCCCGGCCACTTCCTCTGGCGCAAAACGGGCGAGGTAGTCGTAGGTCACGCTGTCGATGGCGGCAAGGTCGGCGCGGTTTTCCCGCAGCCAGCGCAGGCTTTCGCGATGGGCGCCACTGATGCCGACTTCGGCAAAGAACCGACCGCCCTGCTGCAGCGGCGCCAGGCGTTCGCGCAGCAGGTTCATGCCGCTGTTGGAGTCATGGCCGTTGATCACACCGCGGCTGTCTTGGAAGTCCGCCAAGGCAACGCGGGGATTGTCGTCGCGGGTCAGCAGCAGGCTGCAATGCTGGCCGCCGCTGCTATGGGGCAATTCGTAGCGCGGGCGGCCAATCACCTGGACTTGCCCGCGCAGCTCGGTCATCAGCGGGTAGCCGCAGGTTTGCGTCAGCAGCAATTGCGGGGCGCGCCACAGGCTGCGCAGGTCGAGATGATCAGCCTTGCGGCGGGTCGCGCCCAGGCGCTCAAGGATGCGCGAAAGCCAGCGCTCATTGGCCTGTTGCACCTGCTGCGGCGCCACGTACATCAGCAGTTCGGCGTAGCGGTCACTCATGGTCGTCTCTCAAGCAAAGGGGTGCCGTGGGCTGTCGATGGCCTTGAGCCCGTGACGGCCGATCAACTGGCCGTAACCCTGCACCAGGAACCCGCCGCTGCGCGCCACCCATTGTTCGCGGCGCGCGCGGTACACGGTGGGCAGCAAATACCACGGCAGCTTCGGCAAGTCGTGATGCACCAGGTGCAGGTTATTGTTGAGGAACAGCCAGGTCCACGGCCAGGCGGCTTCGTTAAGCACCGTGCGCTGTTCCGGTTGTGGGTGCGGGCGATGCTCATAGTAGGAACGGATCGCCGCCACCGACAAGGCCGGCACGCTGACCAGCGCCACGTAGTGCCACACCGGCAGCACGCTGTAGTGGGCGATGAAGGTCAGCATCAGCACGGTCACGGTGCCATGGCTCAGCCACATCAGCCACGCCTGGCGCTGGCCTTTGCGCAGGCGTCTGACCTCGTTGCGCGCCAGCTTCCACAGCGCCAGCGGCGAACCCAACAGGAAGCGCCCCAGGACGGTCTTGGTCAGCCAATGCAAGGTGCGCTCGAACAGCGAACTGTCGTCCCACTGCCGCTGATTCAGGTAGCGGCTTTCCGGGTCGACACCGGGCACCGTCAGGTCTTCGTCGTTGTGGTGCACCAGGTGGCAGTTGCGGTACAGGGTGTAGGGGTACCAGACGGCAAACGGTGCGTAGCCGAGGAGTTTGTTCAAAGCAGTGAAGCGGGTGGGATGGCCGTGCAGCAGTTCGTGTTGCAGGGACATCCACAGCGTCACGAGCGGGATCAACAGTGCGGTACTCAGCCACAGGCCAAGCCAGCGGCTGGCGAGGATCACCGCAAACCAGCCGGCATAGACGCCGATCAACAGCAGCCAGGTCGGCCACTCGGTGCGGGCGGTAAAGGTCTGGGCCAGGGCTTCGATTTCCCGGCGCTGGGTTTCATCAAGGTAGTTGGACATCGGCAGCTCAGGGCAGGCGTGGCCGACGAAAAAGTCGGCTTCATCCTGCTCTGTGCAATGGGGCGGGAAAATCTTGCAGATCGTTTGGTGCTTAGCTTAGAACTTAATGACCGAACAGGTTGCTGTCGGTTTTCTTGGCCTTTTTCTCGGCGCGTTTTTCATCGGCGGTCTTTGCCGGTTTCTTCTTGTCAGCTTTCTTGGAATTCAGACCTTTGGCCATGATGCGTGCTCCACTTACAGGGGATGTAACACTGGGTATAACACCGATTGCCCAACAGAAGGCGCTTTGCCCGACTTATAATCTGCACCCCCTGGATTCGCGTGTTTGAAAACCATGCCCGAGTTGCACATCGACCGACTGGCAGAGCCGTTGTGGCCGCTGCTGAACAAGTTCTATCGCAGCCATAACTCACCGATGAAGGCCCTCAAGGGTGGCCAGTTGTGGGTGGCCAGGGGCAGCGAGATTGTCGCGGGCCTGTGCCTGACGCCGGTGGTGGGTGGGCAGTGGTTGACCGGGCTGTTTGTCGACCCGGCGCTGCGTGGCCAGGGGCTGGCGGCGCAATTGATTCGCGCCTCGGTCGCAAGCGTTGAAGGCACGGTGTGGCTGCTGTGCCATCCGGACCTGGAAGGCTTTTATCAACGCCTGGGTTTTACCCAGGACACGTTGCTGCCGCAGTCCTTGTCGGAGCGCCTGGTGCGCTACAAACGCAACAAGCCGATGATCGCCATGGGCTTAGAACCGTTGGTGAGGTCGACCTTCAATAAAGTGTGATCAGCCGTTGTGGGCCCCATGCTAGCCTCGGCGGCACCAGCGGCCCATTACAGGATGATCATGAAAGCGACCCTTGCAGCCTTATCCCTTGCAGCCCTCCTCGCCCCGGCCTTGAGCCAGGCAGCCGAAGCGCCGGTTTCCGCCGAGCAGTATGCAACCGTGCTCGCCGGCAGTTGGCGCGTGCCGGCCAACAGCGCGCGTGATGGGTATCGTCACCCGCAGCAGACCCTGGAGTTCTTTGGCCTGCGGGCCGACCAGACCCTGATCGAAATCACCCCCGGTGGTGGCTGGTACAGCGAGCTGCTGGCGCCGCTGCTCAAGGATAACGGCCACTACATTGCTGCCGTGCAGGCGCCGAACAGCAGTGCCTACGCGCGTACATCAGAAGAAAACCTGAAAAAGAAATTCGCCGCAGACCCGGTGCATTATTCCAAGGCCGGCTTCGCCGAGTTCGACCCCAAGGCTCCGGTGCTGGGCAAGCCTGGCTCGGCCGACACCGTGCTGACCTTTCGCAACGTGCATAACTGGGTGATGGCGGATACGGCGCCGGCGATGTTCGAGGCGTTCTTCAAGGTGTTGAAACCGGGCGGCGTGCTGGGGGTGGTGGATCACCGGGCCAAGGACGGGGCGTCGCTGGAAGACATCAAGCACAGCGGTTACCTGACCACCGCGTATGTGGTGAAACTGGCGACGGATGCGGGGTTCAAGCTTGAGGGGCAGAGCGAGGTGAATGCCAACCCGAAAGATACCAAGGACTACCCGGATGGGGTCTGGACCTTGCCGCCGGCGTTGACGTTGGGGGAAAAGGACAAGGCGAAGTATGTGGCGATTGGTGAGTCGGACCGGATGACGTTGCGGTTTGTGAAGCCCGCAAAATAAGCTGAATGCACGCAGAACAAATGTGGGAGCGGGCTTGCTCGCGAATGCGGTGGATCAGTCTATATCTTCGGTGACTGGCACTCCGCTTTCGCGAGCAAGCCCGCTCCCACAGTTTGAGGTGTGTTTTGCCTGAGGGTTATTCGTCTGCGGTGGGATCCATATCCGGGAACATCACTTCGATAAACCCGAACTTGCTGAAATCGGTAATCCGCGACGGGTACAGCCGGCCGATCAGGTGATCGCACTCGTGCTGTACCACCCGTGCGTGAAAGCCTTCGGCAATCCGCACAATCGGCTCGCCCTTGGGGTCAAACCCTTCGTAGCGAATCTGCTGGTAACGGTCCACGGCCCCGCGCAAGCCCGGCACCGACAGGCACCCTTCATAGCCTTCTTCCAGCACCGGGCTGAGCGGCGTGATCAGCGGGTTGATCAGGATGGTCTGGGGCACGGCGGGCGCGTCCGGGTAGCGTTCGCTGCTCTCGAAACCGAAGATCACCAGTTGCAGGTCAACTCCAATCTGCGGTGCGGCCAGGCCGACGCCGCCGACGTGTTCCATGGTCTGGAACATGTCATCAATCAACTGCCACAGCTCGGGGCTGTCGAACATTTCCGGCGGAACCGGCGGGGCAATACGCAGCAGGCGCTCATCGCCCATTTTCAGGATTTCACGGATCATCGATCAGACTTCATCGGTAGTGGGCTTGAGGGAAGGGTCGCGGCCAAGGCCTGAGACATGCTTTTTTTCGTCGTGCTCGCCAAAGTCCTTTTCACCAGGATCCTTGCCTTCGGCCGACATGTGTTCGATCACCGCGTTCATCTCCGCCCCCAGCAACAGCACGGCAGCCGAGATGTAGAAGTACAACAGCAGCACAATGATCGCGCCGATACTGCCATACATGGCGTTGTAGTCAGCAAAGGTTTTGACGTAGTAGCCAAAACCCAGGGAAGCGACGATCCAGACCACCACCGCCAGCACCGATCCCGGTGTGATGAAGCGAAACTTCTGCTTCACGTCAGGCATCACGTAGTACATCAACGCCACGGAGAACATCAACAGGATGACGATCAGCGGCCAACGCAGGATGGTCCACAGCGTGACCACGAATTCCTGCATGCCGATCTGCCCCGCCAGCCATTCCATCACCTGCGGCCCGAGCACCATCAAGGCGGCGGCGGCCAACAGCATGCCGGCGAAGCCTACGGTGTAGAAAATCGACAGCGGGAAGCGCTTCCAGATCGGTCGGCCTTCCACCACGTCATAGGCGGCATTCATCGCACTCATCATCAGGCGCACACCCGCCGAGGCGGTGTACAGCGCGATCACGATACCCACCGACAACAGGCCACCCTTGGATTGCTGCAACTGGTCGATCACCGGGTTGACCTGCTCCAGGGCCTGGGGCGGCAATACCAGTTCCGATTGCATGCGCAGCCAGGTGAAGAAGTCCGGCAGGTGCAGGAAACCGATCAGGGCAATCAGGAACAGCAGGAAGGGAAACAGCGAGAACAGCATCTGGTAGGCCAGCGCCGAGGCGTACGTAGGCATCTCGTCATCGAGGAACTCTGTGACAGTGCGCACCAGCACTTTGTGCAGGGGCAAGCCTTGTAATACCGGAAAAATCATAGCGTCTCCTTTCGCCGCAAAAAGTTGAGTTCGTGGGCGACTCAGGGGCCGTTTTCTACATCAAGGTAGCTTATTTGGCGACCTTGAAACAATTTCCAAACTTTAATCACTGCAGGTGACACAAAAACGGCCATCCGTGGATGGCCGTCGGGCTGCTGGAGTGCAGGCAGCCAGGTCGGGACTATTTGACCGCTTTCTTTACTGCGTCCTTGGTGTCGCCGACTGCTTTTTGCACTTCACCTTTCTTTTCCTGAACCACGCCTTCAGCCCGCAACTTGTCGTTGCCGGTGACTTTGCCAACACCTTGCTTGATGTTGCCTACGGCTTCGTTCGCCAAACCTTTTGCCTTATCCGATGTGCTACTCATGGTATTTCTCCTGGGAACAATCAAGGATTTTGGTCACTACGTAAACGTTGACCCTTGGCCTTTCCAGAGAGTTTCAATTATTTTTTCAGCGGCATTTCATCGCGCCGTACAGGTTTGGCTTTATGTTTTGCGGCCAACCCACGAGAATGCCGGGCACATCCAGGCGCAAGCGCTGGGTAACAGATCCCGTAGGAAGGTTATGAAACTCAATAAAGCACAGGCCATTGCCCGCAGAAACCAGGAACTGGGCGGTGCCGTACTCGGTGTCAACAACTGCCACTTCACCGACCTGGACCGCAAACGCAACATCTGGTGGTTCGACCTGCCGGTGGGCCGGATTGCCGTGGGCCAGTACGAGTGGATCCACTTGTTGATGCACAACGCCGAGAGCGACCAGTTACTGCACCTGAAGGTGCCAACGGTGTTTCTGCGCGAGAAGCTGGAAGGCCTGGTGGTGCGCAATGCCGGCAAGCGCAAGCCGGAGATTACCCTGGAGCTGAGTGCCGACAAGGACTCGTTCCTCAAGGACGTACGCCCGGCCGGTGCCGGTGTGAGCTTCGCGCAGTTCGCACTGTAGGAATACGGTAAAACCTGTGGGAGCGGGCTTGCTCGCGAAAGCGGTGTGTCAGTCACCGATATGTCACTGACACTCCGCTTTCGCGAGCAAGCCCGCTCCCACATTTGGATTGCATTCCAAGTGGCCGGATCAGCGTTCAATAAAAAGCCCCGCATCTGCGGGGCTTTTTGTTGGGGCCGATTTACTTCTTCAAACCCAGCTTTTTCAGTTCTTCATCCCGCAACTCACGCCGCAGGATCTTGCCCACGTTGGTAGTCGGCAGCGCATCGCGGAATTCCACGGCCTTGGGCACCTTGTAGCCGGTGACGTTGGCGCGCATGTGCTCCATCACCTGGTCTTTGGTCAGGCTGGCACCCGGCTTGACCACGATGAAGATCTTGATGTGTTCCCCGGACTTCTCGTCCGGCACACCAATGGCCGCGCATTGCAGCACGCCCGGCAGGGTCGCCAGCACATCTTCCAGCTCGTTGGGGTAGACGTTGAAACCGGAGACCAGAATCATGTCCTTCTTGCGGTCGACAATGCGCATGTAGCCATCCGGCTGGATGATCGCGATGTCACCGGTCTTCAGCCAGCCTTCGCTGTCGAGGATCTCGGCGGTGGCGTCTTCGCGCTGCCAGTAGCCCTTCATCACTTGCGGGCCCTTGACGCACAACTCGCCCACTTCACCCAGTGCCAGCTCGACGCCGTCATCGGTGATGACCTTGCACAGGGTCGACGGCACCGGAATGCCGATGGTGCCGATCTGGATGTTCTGGATCGGGTTCACAGTGGCCACCGGGCTGGTTTCGGTCATGCCGTAACCTTCGCAGATGGAGCAGCCGGTGACCGCTTTCCAGCGCTCGGCCGCCGCCAGTTGCAGGGCCATGCCGCCTGACAGGGTGACCTTCAGCGCCGAGAAATCCAGCTTGCGGAAGGCGTCGTTGTTGCACAGGGCAACAAACAGGGTGTTCAGGCCGACAAAGCCGCTGAACTTCCACTTCGACAGTTCCTTGACCATCGCCGACAGGTCGCGCGGGTTGCTGATCAGGATGTTGTGGTTGCCGATCAGCATCATCGCCATGCAATGAAAGGTGAAGGCATAGATGTGGTACAGCGGCAGCGGGGTAATCAGGATCTCGCAACCTTCATTCAGGTTGGAGCCCATCAGCGCCTTGCACTGCAGCATGTTGGCGACGAGGTTGCGGTGGGTCAGCATCGCGCCCTTGGCCACGCCCGTGGTGCCGCCGGTGTATTGCAGCACGGCGACTTCGTCGCTGGCGGGGCTGACTTCGTTCACCGGCTGGCCGTGGCCCTTGGCCAATACGTCGTTGAACTTGATCGCCTTGGGCAAGTGATAGGCCGGGACCATCTTCTTCACGTACTTGATGACGCTGTTGATCAGCAGGCGCTTGAGCGGCGGCAACAGGTCGGCGACTTCGGTGACGATCACGTGCCTGACGGAAGTCTTGGGCACGACTTTTTCAGCCAGGTGCGCCATGTTGGCCAGGCAGACCAGGGCCTTGGCACCGGAGTCGTTGAATTGGTGTTCCATTTCCCGCGCGGTGTACAGCGGGTTGGTGTTGACCACGATCAGGCCGGCACGGATGGCGCCGAACACGGCGACCGGGTATTGCAGGACGTTGGGCAGTTGCACGGCGATTCGATCACCGGGCTGCAAGTCGGTATGCTGTTGCAGGTAAGCGGCGAAGGCGCCGGACAGTTCGTACAGTTCACCGTAGGTGATTGTCTTGCCCAGGTTGCTGAAAGCCGGTTTGTTGGCGAAGCGTTGGCAGGACTGCTTCAGTACCGCCTGAATATTCGGATACTCGTCTGGATTGATTTCTGCAGCAATCCCGGCGGGGTACTTATCCTTCCAAAAGTCTTCGATCATGGAAGCCCACTCCTCAGCGACGCGAATTCATTCATCGCATTTGATGCGATTATTATTTGTTTGTTTTTGGGTGAGTCTGGCGGTTAAAAGCAGGCCAAGAGGTCACAAAGCGCGCCGAGAGTAGCAGCTTTGCCAAGGGCCGCCTAGAGCCAAAAGAGGCCCCTACGGTCATAAACATGACTCAAGAATATCTAATGGTCATTTTTAGAGCAAAGATTCTATAAGCCAAGAAAGGGCTCTGGAATGGGCTTCTACGCATTTAAACTGAATGAATAAAAACCAAATGTGGGAGCGGGCTTGCTCGCGAAAGCGCAGTGTCAGTCACAGGATATGTCGACTGGTACACCGCTTTCGCGAGCAAGCCCGCTCCCACATTTTTTGACCTTATTTCAAATCAGGCTATGTCGCGCAATTCGCGCCGCAGGATCTTGCCCACCGGCGTCATCGGCAACGACTCACGCAACACAATATGCTTGGGCACCTTGTAGCCGGTGAAGTTGGCCTTGCAGTAGGTCTTCAGCTCTTCAAGGCTCACGCCCTGGGCACGGGCCACCACAAACAGCTTCACCGCCTCGCCGGTACGCTCGTCCGGTACGCCGATCACCGCGCAGCTGGCCACCGCCGGATGCGCCATCACCACGTCTTCGATCTCGTTGGGGTACACGTTGAACCCCGAGACGATGATCAGATCCTTCTTGCGATCAACGATGCGCACAAAGCCGTCCGGGTCGATCACCGCGATATCGCCGGTCTTGAGCCAGCCTTCGGCGTCCAGGGTCTCGGCGGTCGCCACCGGTTGCTGCCAGTAGCCCTTCATCACTTGCGGGCCCTTGATGCACAGCTCGCCCCGCTCGCCCAGCGGCAGCTCCGCGCCGTTGTCGTCGATGATCTTCATCGCCGTGCCCGGCACCGGAATGCCCACGGTGCCCAGCTTCGATTTGCCGCCATAGGGGTTGGTGCTGGCCACCGGTGAGGTTTCGGTCAAGCCGTAGCCTTCACCAATCGCGCAGCCGGTCAGTTGCTGCCAGCGCTCGGCCGTGGCCTTGACCAGTGCGGTGCCGCCGGAGTTGGTGAGCTTGAGGTGGGAGAAATCCAGGCTCTTGAAGTCCGGGTGGTCCATCAAGGCCACGAACAGGGTGTTGAGCCCCAGCAGCCCGGTGAAGCGCCACTTTTTCAGCTCCTTGATAAAGCCGCCAATGTCCCGGGGATTGGTGATCAGTACGTTGTGGTTGCCCGATACCATCATGCACATGCAATTCGCGGTGAAGGCATAGATGTGGTACAGCGGCAGCGGCGCCACCATCACCTCCTGCCCCTCCTTGATCAGCGGATGGCCGTCGTCCCCCAGTTGCGACATGCACGCCCGCACTTGCTGCATGTTGGCCACCAGGTTGCCGTGGGTAAGCATTGCGCCCTTGGCCAGGCCGGTGGTGCCGCCGGTGTATTGCAGCACCGCGATGTCGTCGAGGGTCACCGGATGGCGGTTGAGTGCCTGGCCGGCGCCCATGCGCAGGGCGCGCTTGAAGGAGATGGCTTGCGGCAGGTGATAGGCCGGGACCATCTTCTTCACCTTGTCGACCACGGTGTTGATCAGCCAGCCCTTGGCAGCGGGCATGAAGTCGCCCATCTTCGCTTCGATCAGGTATTCGATCTCGGTGTCCTTGCTGACTTCTTCAACACGCGAGCCAAACAGGTTCAGGTACACCAGCGCACGAATGCCGGCATCCTTGAATTGGTGACGCATTTCCCGCGGGGTGTACAACGGGTTGGTGTTGACCACGATCAGCCCGGCGCGCAGGGCGCCGAACACGGCAATCGGATAATGCAGGACGTTGGGCATCTGCACGGCAATGCGGTCACCCGGCTTGAGGTCGGTGTGCCACTGCAGGTAACCGGCGAACGCGGCGCTGCGCCGATCCAGCTCGGCGTAGGTCAGGGTGATCCCCATGTTGCTGAACGCCGGACGATCGGCAAAGGTCTTGCAGGAACGCTCGAAGACTTCGATCACCGATTTATAGGCTGTGAGGTCGATCTCGTTGGGAACCCCGGCTGCGCGTTTGTCATTCCAGAAATCAGGTTGCATTATTCTTGTCCTCTTACCTGAGTGGTCCGGCCGCTTTTGATGTTGCGATGAAAGCGGAGCTTTGGGGACGTTAGCAGCTATGGTCAATCAGGCAAATACAACAAGATGCGTCATTGATTGTGTGAATCTCCCCGCCAAGGCCAGCGCTGATCCAGCGGCCTGCGGTGAATGAGCTATACACTGCAACGACACTGAGCAAAGGAAGCGCCATGAACCACACCACTTTCTGGCTGACCGCGAATGACCGCAGTCGGGTGTACGTCAACCAGTGGCTGCCGGACGGGCCGCCCAAGGCGCTGATCATGCTGGCCCACGGCATGGCCGAGCACAGTGGCCGCTATGCCCGCCTGGCCCAGGCGTTGTGCGATGCCGGCTACGGCCTGTACGCCCCCGACCAGCGCGGCCACGGGCGTACCGCCGACGAGGGCACCCTGGGGCTGTTCGCCGAGAAAGACGGCTGGAACAAGGTGGTGGGCGACCTGGCGAGCCTCAACCAGCATATCGGCCAGCAAGCGCCGGGGGTGCCGATCATCCTGCTGGGCCACAGCATGGGCAGCTACATTGCCCAGGCGTACCTGCTGCACCACAGCGCGAGCCTTAACGGGGCGATTCTCAGCGGCTCGAATTTCCAGCCGGTGGCGCTGTACGGCGCGGCCAAGGTGATTGCCCATGTCGAACGCCTGCGCCAGGGGTTGCGCGGGCGCAGTGCGCTGATTGATTTCCTGTCATTTGGATCGTTCAACAAGGCGTTCAAACCCAATCGCACCGCTTTCGACTGGCTCAGCCGTGACCCGGCCGAGGTCGACAAGTACGTCAGCGACCCGCTTTGCGGCTTCCGTTGCACCAACCAGCTGTGGATCGACCTGCTGGGCGGCTTGCAGCAAATCAGCAAAGCGTCCAATCTCGCTCAGATAGACCCGGGGCTGCCGATCCTGATAATGGGCGGTGAATGTGATCCGGTCAGTGAAGGCAAGCGTCTCAAAAGTCTGGCCAATGCGTTGCGTGAAGCCGGCTGCCAGCACCTGGAGCTGAGCATTTACCCACAGGCGCGCCACGAATTATTCAACGAAACCAACCGTGATGCGGTCACAGCCGACGTGCTGACGTGGCTGGCCCAGGCAGCAGTGCTGCGCCGCCCTACTCGCTGCGAATGATTTTTCGTTTAAAATCAATATATTAAGATTTCTGATTAGCCACAGGATGCACCAACTGATGACCCAGGTTACCAACACGCCTTACGAAGCCCTCGAAGTCGGCCAGACCGCCAGCTACAGCAAGACCGTCGAAGAGCGCGATATCCAGTTGTTCGCGGCAATGTCCGGCGACCACAACCCGGTGCATCTGGACGCCGAATTCGCCAAGGCGACCATGTTCAAGGAGCGCATTGCCCACGGCATGTTCAGCGGCGCCCTGATCAGCGCGGCGGTTGCGTGCGAGTTGCCTGGGCCCGGCACGATATACATCGGCCAGCAAATGACCTTCCAGAAGCCGGTCAAAATCGGCGACACCCTGACCGTGCGTCTGGAAATCCTCGAGAAGCTGCCGAAATTCCGCGTGCGTATCGCCACCCGCGTATTCAACCAGCGCGATGAACTGGTGGTGGATGGCGAAGCCGAGATCCTCGCGCCACGCAAGCAGCAGACCGTGACCCTGACCGAACTGCCGGCCATCAGCATCGGTTGAACGAACGCCCATGAAAAAGCCCCGCATCTGCGGGGCTTTTTTATTCAGGCGGGGCTCAAGACTGAGCGCGAGCCTGGTTACGCAGGGCTTTCACCTGGTCGTGGTTGCGTTGCGCGCCGTGGAACTGACGCTCTACCAGGTCACGAATGCCCAGCAGGTTGTGCTTGTTGATCTTCTCGATCGCTTCTTTGTAAGCCTTCAGTGCGTGGTCTTCACCGCGCTCGGCTTCGTTCAGCACGGCTTCTTCGTCTTTACCGGTCACCATCGACTTCACGTCGACCCAACCACGGTGCAAGGCACCGGCGACGCTACCGGAATCTTCCGGATCGCCACCCAGTGCTCTTACTGCGGTCTGCAGTTCGGCAGCGGCGGTACCGCAATCAACGGAACGTTTGGCAAACAGGGCTTTGAGTTCTGGGTGCTTGATGTCTTCTGCGCAGGTCTTGAAGCCTTCCTGGCCGTCTTTGCTGGTCTCGATCAGGTCGTTGAGTACGGAGATCGATTCTTTGTTGATATCAGTCATTTTTCAATTCCTTCGCGGGTTAAGAAACGTGTATTAGTAATTGCAGCGCCCGTGCCAGCTTTTGAAAAACAATTTATTACTTAAATTTCAATAAGTTAGCCAATACACAAAAATCTGTATCCGCTTTATTTGCATGATCTGTCATTTGGCCTCCATGCAGAATGCCTGTATTTTCCAAGGCATCGACTCAAACACCTGAAGCCGCAATGAACCCTGAAAAACTTGAACTGCTGATCACCCGCGAAATGCCCTTCGGCAAGTACAAGGGCCGGATCATTGCCGACTTGCCCGGCCCCTACCTGAACTGGTTCGCCCGTGAAGGTTTCCCCCATGGTGAACTGGGCGGGTTGCTGGCCCTGATGCAGGAAATCGACCACAACGGTTTATCCGAACTGCTGGAACCCCTGCGCGCCAAGCACGGCAAGCCCGCCCCTCGTCATTAATAGAGCACGCACATGGACAGTACCCGCGACGAACAACACTGGCACGCCATCGCCCAGCGCTACGACCTGGAGCCCGGCCCGATCAACCTCGAAAACGGTTACTTCGGGCGCATGAGCCGCGCGGTACTTGAGCAGTATCAGGACAACGTCGCCTTCATCAACCGCAGCAACTCTATCCATGTGCGCCAGCGTTTCGAGCAGGGCGAAAACGTCGAGATCCGTAACCAGTTGGCGCAGTTGATGGACGCCGATCCTGAAGCCATCGCCCTCACCCGCTGCGCCTCGGATGCGTTGCAGTCGCTGATCCGCAACTACAACCGCTTGCAGCCCGGCGACCAGGTGCTGATCAGCGACCTGGAGTACGACACCGTCAAGGGCGCCATGCGCTGGCTGGCGCAGAATCGTGGCGTAGAAGTGATCGAGATTGCCCACGAACACCCGGCCAGTTTCGACAGCCTGGTGCAGACGTATCGCGATGCGTTCCTGCGCTATCCCCGCCTGAAACTGCTGGCACTGACCTACGTGACTCACCGCACCGGGCTGGTGATGCCGGTGGAGGCGATTGCCGGCGCTGCCAGGGAACATGGAATTGATGTGATCCTCGATGGCGCCCATGCGCTGGGGCAGATCGAGTTCAACCTGGCGCAGTTGGGTATCGCGTTTGCCGGTTTCAACCTGCACAAGTGGATCGGTGCGCCGTTGACCCTGGGCTTTATTTATATCGACCCGCAACGGCTGGCGGACATTGATCCGGACATGGGTGAGTTTCACTATCCGGTGACCGATGTACGTGCCCGCACGCCGTACAGCACGCCGAATTTCCCGGCGTTGATGACCTTGCCGCTGGTGTTCGAAGAGCATCGTTTGCTGGGTGGATCCAGAGCCAAGGGCGCCCGCCTTAATTACCTGCGGGATTTGTGGGTGAGTGAGGTGCGGCAGTTGCCGGGGATTGAAGTGCTGACGCCGGACGACCCACGGCTGTATTGCGCGATTACGTCGTTCAAGTTCACTGACAAGCCGGATCAGCAGGTGATGGCGGACCGACTGCTCAAGGAATACGACCTCTTCACCACAACCCGCAGCGGGGCGTCGTTCGGCAGTTGTATTCGGGTGACACCAGGCTTTTTGACGTCAGCGGCGGACATTCATGTGCTGATCAAAGCCATCACCGAACTGAGCGCGATATCACTGTAGGAGCGAGCTTGCTCGCGAAGGTCGTTAACGATGACACGGGAAACCTGACACCCAGCGGTGCTCTCGGTTTTTTCGCGAGCAAGCTCGCTCCTACAGTGGGAGTGGGCCATTTTCCGCAGGCAAAAAAAAGCGGTACACCGACCAAGTGCACCGCAAAAATGCCGTAGAACACAGCAACAACGATTCGGTAAATCCAATCAGTCCAGCAGGGCCAGCGCCTCGGCGGTGGTTTCCTGGATGCGTGCCCAGTCGCCGTTCTTGACCCATTCCGGATCAAGCATCCAGCTACCGCCCACGCACATCACATTTTTCAACGCCATGTAGCTCTTGATGTTGGCCGGGCCAACCCCGCCAGTCGGGCAGAATTTCACTTCGCCAAACGGGCCGCCCAAGGCCTTGATCGCCGCCACGCCACCGCTGACTTCAGCCGGGAACAGCTTGAAACGGCGATAACCCAGGCCATAACCTTCCATGATCCCGGAGGCATTGCTGATGCCCGGCAACAGCGGAATCGAGCTGTGTACCGAGGCTTCCAGCAGGTCACGGGTAATCCCGGGGGTGACGATAAATTGCGAACCGGCCACTTCGGCCGCTTCCAGCATATGACGATCCAGCACGGTACCGGCACCGGTGCACAGCTCCGGACGCTGCTCACGCAGTACCTGGATGGCCTTGAGGCCGAACTGCGAACGCAGGGTCACTTCCAGTGCGGTCAAACCACCGGCTGCCAGGGCATCGGCCAGCGGCAGGATGTCCTGTTCACGGGCAATGGTGATCACCGGCAGGATCCGCGCCTTGGCGCAGAGGCTGTCGATCAAGGCAACTTTGTCCGCCATGGAAACGGTAGGTTGAGGGCTGTTCATCGCGGCTGATCCTTGGCTCATGGGCACCAGTAAATCTCTAGAGTAGGTTGCAAAAACGCGCGTATCGGCATGGCAGCAACGTCGTCACTGGCCAGCGCGGCGCTCAAGGTGGTCAATTTCGAGCTGCCGGAAATCGACAGCACGGTGTAGTGGGCGGTGGCCAGCAGCGCGCGACTCATGGTCAGGCGCTGGTGCGGCACGGTCGGCGCCAGCATCGGCCAGCAACGACGGCTGCCGTCCGGCTTCAACGCTTCAGCCAGGTTCGGGCTGTTGGGGAACAGCGACGCGGTGTGGCCGTCGTCGCCCATGCCCAGTACCAGCACATCAATCGTCGGCAACTCGGCCAGCAGGCGATCGGCCTGCTCGGCAGCGTCGTCAAGGGTGGCGGCGACGCTGTACAGGCTCAGGAACTTGGCCTTGGCCGCCGGGCCCTGCAGCAAATACTTCTTCAACAGGCCGGCATTGCTGTCGGCATGTTCCACCGGCACCCAGCGCTCGTCGGCCAGGGTGATGGTCACCTTGGACCAGTCCAGGCCTTGCTTGGCGAGGTTCTGGAAGAACGCCACCGGGCTGCGGCCGCCGGACACCACCAGGGTCGCTTCGCCACGGGCACTGATGGCCGCGCGCAGTTGTTCGGCCACGTCATTGGCCAAGCCATCCGCCAGCAGCACCGGGTTGCGGTACTCATGGGCAGTCACGCCCTGAGGCAGTTTCAAATCAGATATCGCCATACCAAGACCTCCCGTCCCGCGTGATCAGTGCAATCGAGCTCATTGGCCCCCAGGACCCCGCCGCGTACGGCTTGGGCGCATCACCGGACTTTTTCCACCCGGCGATCAACTGGTCACACCACTTCCACGCAGCTTCGATTTCATCTTTGCGCACAAACAGGTTCTGGTTGCCACGCATGACTTCAAGTAACAACCGCTCGTAGGCATCGGGAATCCGTGCGCTGCGATAGGTGTCGGAAAAATTCAGTTGCAGCGGGCCGCTGCGCAGTTGCATGCCCTTGTCCAGGCCCTGCTCCTTGGTCATCACGCGCAAGGAAATCCCTTCGTCCGGTTGCAGGCGGATGATCAGTTTGTTGCTGATCTGCAAGCGCTGCTCGGGGGCGAAGATGTAGTGGGACGGTTCCTTGAAGTGGATGACGATCTGCGACAGTTTTTGCGGCATGCGCTTGCCGGTACGCAGGTAGAACGGCACCCCGGCCCAACGCCAGTTACGGATATCGGCACGCAGGGCGACGAAGGTCTCGGTGTCGCTCTGGGTGTTGGAGTTCTCTTCTTCCAGGTAACCCGGTACCGGCTTGCCGGCGCTGTAGCCGGCGATGTATTGGCCACGCACCACCTGGGTGGTCAAGCCGTCCGGGCTGATGGGCGCCAGGGCCTTGAGCACCTTGACCTTCTCGTCCCGAATACTGTCGGCAGACAGGTCGGCCGGCGGGTCCATGGCGATCAGGCACAGCAGCTGCAGCAGGTGATTCTGGATCATGTCCCGCAGCTGCCCGGCCTTGTCGAAATAGCCCCAGCGACCTTCGATGCCTACTTGCTCGGCCACGGTGATTTCCACGTGGGAGATGTAGTTCTGGTTCCACTGGGTTTCAAACAGGCTGTTGGCAAAACGCAGGGCGATCAGGTTCTGGACGGTCTCTTTGCCCAGGTAGTGGTCGATGCGGTAGGTGCGGTTTTCCGGGAAGAACTGCGCCACGGCGTCGTTGACCTTGCGCGAGGAATCCAGGTCCGAGCCGATGGGTTTTTCCAGGACCACGCGGGTATTTTCCGCCAGGCCGACCTTGGACAGGTTCTCGCAGATCGCGCCGTACACCGCCGCCGGGGTGGCGAAGTAGGCAATCAGGCGTTGTTCAGTGCCGGCGTTCTCTGCCAGGGCGACGTAGTCATCGGCCTTCAGGAAGTCGACATGCAGGTACGTCAGGCGTGCGAGGAAACGTTGGGCGACGGTTTCGTCCAGTTCCTTGCCAACGTAGCTGCGCAATTCTTTTTCGATGTGGGCCAGGTGCTGTTGCTCGGAACCGGCCTCACGGGCCAGGGCCAGGATGCGCGTGTCTTCGTGCAGCAGGCCCGCACCATCGAGTTGATAGAGGGCAGGAAATAACTTGCGCAGCGCCAGATCACCCAAGGCGCCAAACAGGGCAAAGGTGCAGGGTTCTACGGTTATCGAAGGCATGATGTTTGTTCTTTTATCAAGTTAAGCTACAAATACCTTTTTTTAAGGCATCACTCAAGGAAAAATGTAGTAATAACCACAACATTTTCCCGAAAAACGTATTCCGAGTGGTGGTGTTCAACTACCCTCAGTAGGATAGGCCACCGCAAAGGGCCGCTCGTCGATTGGTTGACGACCCTTATTTGCATCGTCGCCCTAAGGAAACATGAATGGACCGCGTGCGAAATCTACTGGAACAGATCCAGAAACGCCTCGAAGAACTGAACAAGGCTGAACGTAAAGTCGCCGAGGTCATCCTGCTCAACCCGCAGCAGGCGACCCGCTTCTCTATCGCCGCCCTCGCCCAGGCCGCTTCGGTCAGCGAACCTACAGTGAACCGCTTCTGCCGCTCGTTCGGCGTGAGTGGTTACCCTGAACTTAAATTGCAGCTGGCGCAAAGCCTGGCCAGTGGCGCGGCGTATGTCAGCCGCGCGGTGGAGGCCGATGATAACCCGGAGGCCTACACCCAGAAGATCTTCGGCAGTGCCATCGCGTCCCTCGACAGCGCCTGCCAGGCCCTGGACCCGAACCTGATCAGCAAGGCCGTCGACCTGCTGATCCAGGCTCGGCAGATCCACTTCTTCGGCCTGGGTGCTTCGGCGCCGGTGGCCATGGACGCGCTGCACAAGTTTTTCCGTTTCAACCTGTCGGTCACGGCCCACGCCGATGTGCTGATGCAGCGGATGATCGCCTCGGTGGCCCACACCGGGGAGTTGTTCGTGATCATTTCCTACACCGGGCGTACCCGTGAACTGGTGGAAGTAGCACGTATTGCGCGGGAAAACGGCGCCTCGGTGCTGGGCGTGACCGCCGAAAATTCGCCGCTGGCCAAGGCCAGTACGGTGAGCCTGAACATTCCGTTGCCGGAGGACACCGACATCTACATGCCGATGACCTCGCGGATCATTCAGTTGACGGTGCTGGATGTACTGGCGACGGGCATGACCTTGCGTCGCGGAGTGGATTTCCAGCCGCACTTGCGCAAGATCAAAGAGAGCTTGAACGACAGCCGGTATCCGGTTGGGGATGAATTCAACTAGGCCCGAATCTACTGTGAATGTGCCGGCCTCTTCGCGAGCAAGCCCGCTCCCACCTTCGACTGCATTCCAAAAGTGGAACTCGGTCTAATGTGGGAGCGGGCTTGCTCGCGAAAGCGGCATCAGCAACACCGGAACATCCGGATCAAGCCCCCGCCCTGGCCTGCAAACTCAAATGCGCCCTCTCCCCCGGCGCCAGGCTCGCAGCAGCCATCGCCGACTCCACACACACAAACCCCGCAGCCTCGTTGAAGCTCACCCCCAGCAACGGTCGACTCCCCGGGTGCCACACCACCGTGTCGGCACTCTCGCCGGTGTCGATGCACAATTCGCGCTGCCAGGCATGGTCCTTGAGGTGCAGTTCGCCGTCGTGCTGGAACACCCGCTGACACCCACCATCGACACGCAACTCACCTTCCTGCTGGCACGCCTGACGATTCAGCTGGTCGTAGCCCTGCGCGCCATCGAGCCCAGACAGCGCTATCTCACCAACGTTGCCAATCCGCCAATAAGCGTGCAAAGCATGGCTCAATTGGCACGGCAGCTCGTCCTGGTGCTCGGTGGCCAGGCGCAGCTCCAGGGTTTCCCCCAGGTGTGCATGCAGGTCCACCTGCCAGTCGCATAGCTGCAATTGCCAGTGCAAACGCACGCCGTCGTCGTCGGTGCTGCTGTCCAGCAACTTCCAGTCGATCAGCCGTGCCCAGCCATGGGACGGCCAGGCGTTTTCGCTGGGATGGCGGCCATACCACGGCCAACACACCGGCACGCCGCCACGGATGGCGCCGACCTGCGGCCACTTGGCCGCGCACCACAGCCAGGGCTTCTGGCCCGTGGGCTGAAAGTGCAGCAATTGCGCGCCCTGACGACTGAACACCGCTTGGCAGAGCGGGTGATCAATCACCAGCACATCGCGCATCTGGAAGCGTTCCCAGGCGAATACCGGCCGCTCGCGCAGGGATTTGAAAAAGCGTTGCAGCGGATGCTCATGCATGTGCCACGGTCCTGAATATCTTTGCAGGCGCTGGCTTGCCTGCGATGGCATCGCCTCGGTGTGGCAGATACACCGCGGGGCTCGCATCGCAGGCAAGCCAGCTCCCACACAAAAAAAAGCGGATAGCCATGGCTACCCGCAAAATGCGCACAGAGAGAAGGAGCTTATCGCAACAACGTTAGAACGTAGACTGAATTTTCAGGCCCGCTACCACCGCGTTGTCGACTTGCTTAACACCACCTGGGTTGGCGATGTATTGCAGGTTAGGACGCACGGTCAGCCAGTTGGTGACGTGGAAGCCGTAGTTGAGTTCGACGTTGTACTCCGTGTTACGCAGCGGTGCGTAACCCGATTGGTCGTAATCCGTGAACCCGCCGGCCGCGTTGAGCAACTCAGCATTTTTCTTCACGTCACTGTTGGCATGGATACGGGATACACCGATACCCACGTCATCTTTTGTACGTGCGTCGAATGGACCTTTATACACAAGCATCAGCGACTGGTAGTTGTCGACCAGGTTGGTGTCTTTGTCGTGGAAGGTGACGTTGGCCGCAATGTTCAAGCCGCGGGAAGCATCGCCATTGTGGGTGGTGAGTTGCTGTTGCAGAACGCCCCAGTAACCGCTTTTGCTGCTGCGAACGCGGAAGGCTGCGCCCGTGGTTCCAGCATCGTTACCGTTGACGTCTTCACGTACGTCGGTAGCGTCGGCGGTGCTCTTGTAGTAACCCACACGGTATTCGCCCGGCAGGCCATTGACCTTCGGCGACCAGACCAATTCAACCGGCAATACGGTGCCTTTGGTGCCGCTGCCGCTGAGCTTGAAGCCGTTGCCGTGCTCTAGTTGCGACGGGTTCTGGTTGTACGCACCGATTTGCGCATACAGCTCAGGCGTGATGTTGTACTTCACGCGGATAGCCGCCTGGCTGACGGGCCAGTTGTACCAGGTGTTTACATAGTTACCGACCTGCGAGCCACAGAACGACAGGTTCTGGAAGTCGCACGGGAAGGTGTTGAAGTCTTCGCCTTCACCGAAGTAACCGAGTTTCACGTCCAGCTTGTTGTCGAACATCTGGTGCTGAATCCAGAACTGGGTCAGACGCACCATGTGGCCTCGGCCGTCGACTTCTTGAGACGAACTCAAGGTGCCGGCACGCGGGTCGCCAATACGGTCGTTGGAAATGTTTGCGCCATTACGATTGGTCAACTGGATCTTGGCCTGGGTGTTGTCCCAGCCCCACAGCTTTTGCAGGTCCAGTGCCACGCCCAGACCGAACTGGTCAGCGTAACGGGCAGTCTTGTCGTTGTTGTAGCCACCGCTGAGGTTGCCACCGACTTCACCGACGTAATCCGCCTTGATGTCGATACCTTGCTCGATCAGCTTGGTACGCTCGCCGCCCCAATCGCCGGTCATCCACTTGGAATCGGCGCTGAACGCGTCGTCCGCCATCGCATTGGCGGACAGTACCAGGGCGGCTGCTGCTGACAGTTGGCAGATCAGCCGGGTGTTGTTGTGGTGCTTTTTCATCCCTACATCCTCGTCTTTATTGTTATTAACTGTTTTTATCTAACGCGGTTTACTTCTTTGTGAGAGCAGGACTCTCACAAAAGCCCCTACACATCATTTGAAACTTCAGCGTCCCTTGAATTGAGCAACGTTGTCCGCACGATCCTGTGCCGGCAACGAGGTGGCAGTGCCCAGGCGCTCGCCGGTCTTGGCGTCGAACAGCAACACCTTGGCCGGGTCGAACTGCAAGGTCAGGGTCTCGCCCACTTGCGGCGCCACATCGGGCGCCAGGCGGCAGCAGACCTTGGTGTCATTGATTTGCACGAACACCAGGGTGTCCGGACCGGTCGGCTCGGTGACTTGCACCTCGGCCCGAATGGTCGGCGCACCGGTGGCTTCGGCAGCGGCCAGCACGATCTGCTCCGGGCGCAGGCCCAGGATCACTTCGCGGTCTTCAAGACCGGCATCGTTCATGTTCAATGGCAATTCACAGCGGGCCTGGCCGCTGTCCAGCAGCGCCACCAGGCGGCCGTCCTTGCGTTGCAGGCGCAGTGGAATGAAGTTCATCGGCGGCGAACCGATGAAGCTCGCCACGAACAGGTTGGCCGGGTCGTTGTAGATCTCTTTCGGCGTGCCGAACTGCTGGATGATGCCGTCCTTCATGACCGCCACTTTGTCGCCCAGGGTCATCGCTTCGATCTGATCGTGGGTGACGTAGACGGTGGTGGTTTTCAGACGCTGGTGCATCAGTTTCATTTCGGTACGCATCTCGACCCGCAGCTTGGCGTCGAGGTTGGACAGCGGTTCGTCGAACAGGTAGATCTTCGGGCGACGCGCCAGTGCCCGGCCCATGGCCACGCGTTGTTGCTGGCCACCGGAGAGCTGGCCCGGCTTGCGATTGAGCAGGTGCTCGATCTGCAGCAGCTTGGCCACTCGCGCCACTTCTTCATCGATCGCCGCCTGGGGCATCTTGCGAATCTTCAGGCCGAATTCGATGTTCTCGCGCACGCTCATGGTCGGGTACAGCGCGTAGGACTGGAACACCATGGCGATGTCACGATCCTTGGGGCTCATGCCGCTGACGTCCTGGTCGCCGATCATGATCGCGCCACCGGTGATGTTTTCCAGGCCGGCAATGCAATTCATCAAGGTCGATTTGCCGCAACCCGAAGGGCCGACCAGGATCAGGAACTCACCTTCCTTGATCGACAGTTCGATGTTCTTCAGGGTGTCCGGCAGGCCGGTACCGTAGGTCTTGTTTACGTTACGAAGTTCGAGCGTTGCCATGATTACCCCTTGACCGCGCCGGCCGTCAGGCCGCGCACGAAATACTTGCCTGCGACCACATAGACCAGCAGGGTCGGCAGCCCGGCGATCATCGCCGCCGCCATATCAACGTTATATTCCTTGACCCCGGTACTGGTGTTGACCAGGTTGTTCAGCGCCACCGTGATGGGCTGCGAATCACCGCTGGAGAACACCACGCCGAACAGGAAGTCGTTCCAGATCTGCGTGAACTGCCAGATCAGGCACACCATGATGATGGGTGTCGACATCGGCAGGATGATCAGGCGGAAGATCGTGAAGAACCCCGCGCCATCCAGGCGAGCCGCCTTCACCAGTGCATCGGGAATGCTGACGTAGTAGTTACGGAAGAACAGTGTAGTAAACGCCAGTCCGTAGACGATGTGCACGAACACCAGGCCCGTGGTGGTACTGGCCAGGCCCATCTTGCCGAGGGTGAACGAGGCTGGCAGCAGCACGGTCTGGAACGGCAGGAAGCAGCCGAACAGCAACAGGCCGAAGAACAACTGCGAACCACGGAAGCGCCACATCGACAGCACGTAGCCGTTCAACGCACCGATGGCGGTGGAGATCAGTACCGCCGGAACGGTGATCTTGATCGAGTTCCAGAAGTAGCCGTCAACCGTGGCCCAGGCTTTCACCCAGCCGATGCCGGTGATCACGGTGGGCCAGCTCAGCAGGTTGCCGGTGCTGATGTCTTCCGGGGTCTTGAAGCTGGTGAGCAACATGACCACCAACGGCACCAGGTACAGCAGGACAGCGAGAATCAGCACCGCGTATATCGCGACGCGGCTCAGGCTGATGGCAGGTTTGCCAGCAAGACTAGTCATTGCGCTTGGTCCTTAGCTCGGAGTACAGGTAAGGCACGATGATCGCGAGAATCGCACCGAGCATCAGAATCGCACTGGCCGAACCCATGCCCATCTGGCCGCGGCTGAAGGTGAAGGAGTACATGAACATCGCCGGCAGGTCGGAGGAGTAACCCGGACCACCCGCCGTCATTGCAGCCACCAGGTCGAAGCTCTTGATCGCGATGTGCGCCAGGATCATTACCGCACTGAAGAACACCGGGCGCAGGCTTGGCAGCACCACTTTCCAGTAGATGCGCGGCATGCTCGCGCCGTCGATCTGCGCCGCACGGATGATCGATTGATCAACACCGCGCAGGCCGGCGAGGAACATCGCCATGATGAAGCCCGAGGCTTGCCACACAGCAGCGATCACCAGGCAATACACCACACGGTCCGGGTCGATCAGCCAGTCCAGGCGAAAGCCTTCCCAGCCCCAGTCACGCAGCAGTTTGTCCAGGCCCATGCCCGGGTTGAGCAGCCATTTCCAGGCGGTACCGGTGACGATCATCGAGAGCGCCATCGGGTACAGGTAAATGGTGCGGATAAAACCTTCGCGACGGATTTTCTGGTCGAGGAAAATCGCCAGGGTCACGCCGATCACCAGGGTGATGCCGATGAACATGCCGCCGAACACCGCGAGGTTCTTGCTCGCGACCCACCAGCGGTCGTTGTCGAACAAGCGCACGTATTGCGCCAGGCCTACGAACTTGTAGGTCGGCAGGAAAGTCGAGTTAGTGAACGACAGCACGAACGTCCACAGGATGTAGCCATAGAAGCCCACCAGAACGATGAACATGCTCGGCGCCAGCACCAGTTTGGGTAGCCAGCGCTGCAGTGCATCGAACGGCGAGGCTTTGCTGAACACAGCAACAGAACTCATGGGAAAATCCAGTACAGGGAAAAAGGACTACAGGAACAGGCCTTGTGGGGGTTAGGGGTCCCCCCACAAGGCCATTCGGTACTAACCGTTACTTGGCCGACTTGATCGCTGCCGCGAGTTTCTTCGCGGTATCGGCAGGGTCAGCTTTCGGGTCATTGATGTAGTTGGTCACGACATCAAAGAACGCGCCTTGTACCGCCAGCGTGGTTGCCATGTTGTGGGCCATGCTTGGTTGCAGGCCGCCAGTCTTGGCATCCGCCAGGAAGTCCTTGGCAGCAGTCTGGGCGCAGGAGTCGAAGCCGTATTTGCCCATGTCTTGCAACATGTCGATACGAACCGGGATCGAGCCCTTGTTGATGCTGAAGACTTTCTGGAAGTTTTCGCTCAGCACGACCTTGGCGATGTCCTGCTGACCGGCAGCAGTGCCTTTGTCTTTCTGCTTGAAGGCTGCGAGGGAGTCGATGTTGTAGGTGAAGGCCTTGTCGGTGCCCGGGAAGGCTACGCACTCGTAGTCTTTGCCGGCGACTTTCTTGGCGGCGGTCCATTCACTCTTGGCCCAGTCACCCATGATCTGCATGCCGGCCTTGCCGTTGATGACCTTGGCGGCTTCCAGGTTCCAGTCCTGGCCCTTGCCGTCGGCGTCCATGTAGGTCGCGACTTTCTTCAGCTCGGTCAGGGACTTGATCATTTCAGGGCCGGTCAGGGCTTTTTCGTCGAGGTCCACCAGGGCTTTCTTGTAACCGTCAGCCCCCATGACCGAGAGCACGACCGCTTCGAAGACGGTGCTGTCCTGCCAAGGCTGGCCACCGTGGGCGAGCGGAATGAAGCCCGCGGCCTTGAGCTTGTCGCCCGCTGCGTAGAATTCTTCGAGGGTGGTCGGGTTCTTGGTGATACCGGCTTTCTTGAACACTTCCGGGTTGATCCACAGCCAGTTCACGCGGTGAATGTTCACCGGCACGGCCACGTAATCACCTTCGTACTTCACGGTATCGGAGACTTTCTTGTCCAGCAGCGAATCCCACTTCTCTTCTTTGGCGGGAACCTTCAGGACGTCGGTGTCGAGCAGCCCGGTGGACGCCCATTCCTGGATGTCGGGGCCTTTGATCTGGGCCATGCCTGGCGGGTTGCCAGCAACGGCGCGGCTTTTCAGTACGGTCATGGCAGTGGAACCGCCACCGCCGGCGACGGCACCGTCTTTCCAGGTGAAACCGTCTTTTTCAACTTGGGCCTTCAGGACATCTACTGCCGCTTTCTCGCCACCCGAGGTCCACCAATGCACAACTTCAACCGTCCCTTTCGAGTCGGCGGCAAAAGCACTGAGGGGAAACAACGAGGCAACGGAAATAGCTACGGCGAGGCGACTGATCGCTTTCATCTGAGTACCTTTTTTCTTGTTGTTATGCATGCAAGTCGGTGCTTGCGCTGCAAACGAGTTTAAACAGGGATTTTTCAGGTGCAGGTAACAAAGGGACGCCAAAATGTCACCACTTGGTGACATAGCGCCCGGTGGCCACGGCACTGGCCATGCTCGGTGACAAGGGTAGCCCCGGCAGCAAGACAGACTGCCAGGCGTGGTAGAGGTCCGGTTTGCCACCCCAGATTTTCGCGCTGGGCTGGTTTTTCGGGCTCAGTTCGTGGTGCCAGCTGCCGTGGGTGCGGTCAATGAAACGGGTTTCACAGAACTCCCAGAAGCGCCGGTACCAGGTTTCGTAATGCAGCTCGCCGGTGCGCTTGAGCAGCGCCTGGGCAGCGGCACTGGCTTCGCAATGGGTCCAGTGCAGGCGCTCGCGCACCACGGGGCGCTGGCTCCAGTCGAGGGTGTAGACAATGCCGGGGGCGCCGTCGACGGCCCAGGCGTATTCACAGGCGCTGGCGAACAGGCCCTTGGCGTCGGTCACTAGCCACTCAGGGGTGACGAGCCCGGCATCCAGGCGCGCAGCCTCAAGGTGCAACACCAGTCGCGCCCATTCGAAGCCGTGGCCGGGGGTGATGCCGTAGGGACGAAAACCATCGGCCGGGTTGTCTTCGTTGTAACCACGCAGGGGTTGCCAATGGCTGTCGAAATGCTCGATCACCATGTCCCGGTTTTGCGCCGCATGGGTATGAATAATCCGCTCGACGATGCGCAGTGCCCGGTCCAGCCAGCGGGTTTCACCGGTGACATCGGCCAGGGCCAGGAAGGCTTCGGTGGCGTGCATGTTGCTGTTGGCGCCGCGATAGGCTTCTACCCCGCTCCAGTCCTGGGCGAAGGACTCGAGCATCGCGCCCTCCTCTTCGTTCCAGAAGTACTGGTCGATGATGTGGATCGCGTCGTTGAGCAAGGTTTGCGCGCCGGGCGCGCCGGCCACTACTGCGGAGCTGGCGGCCAGGGCGACAAAGGCGTGCAGGTAGGCGGCCTTGCCGGTGTTGCCGTCGCGGGCGTCGGGCGTGGCGAACCAACCGCCGTGCCGGGCATCACGCAGCGGGCCGCTGAGGGCCACGACGCCGTGTTCCACCAGGTCGGCATAACCTGGCAGGCCCAGGCCATGGGCCATGGCAAAGCTATGGGTCATGCGGGCGGTGTTCATGGTTTCGGCGACGGCATCGGGCGGCAGGACGCCTTGATCGTCGAGGTTGCCGAAGCCGTCAGGCAGCCTGGAAGCCTTGGCGAATGACAGCAGGCGCTGGCCTTCAGTGGCAAGCCAGGCGTGATGGGCAGGTGCGTTCAGCCAACTACTGGCAGGCAGTGGTTGCGTGTTCATGATTAGCCCTTTTTATTATGTGCGGGATGACGGGAGTCTAAACAAGGGCGGCGCGAGGGCAAGTAACGAAGGAGACGGGAAATGTCACCGATTGGTGACATTGATTGTGCCAGGGCCTGCAGGCGTCATGTGTAGTGACGCCTGCAGCACCTCACATCACTGCTGCCCGAGAGGGGTGATCCGGGCCGGCTGGTTGATCTGCTGCTGCAGGTTCTGCACCTGGCTTTGCAAGGCAGTGACGTTACGCGTGGTCTGGATGCGGAACACGTCGAACTCCTTGGTGGACGGACCGTCGGAAGCAGCGGCGCGGTTGTCCAGTTCGCTCTTGAGGACCACAAGGTCCTGCTCCAGGCGGGCGATGGCGGCCGTGGGGTTGCCCTGTTTTTTCAGGGCTGCGACGTCGGCGGAGAGGTCCTTGAACTCGGCGTCCCGGGACTTGAGGGTAGCCACCGCCTCCGTCAGCGCCTGGACCTGGCCCTGCAATTGCGCGTTGGCACTGGACAGCTGGGTCGTGCTGGCGGTCATCTGCTCCAGGCGCTTGTCCAGGTCAGTTGCCTGGCCGGCCACGCCCATCTGCTGCTTGCCCTGCTCCAGCAACTGGGTCTCCAGCTGCTTGATCTGCAGTTTCAGGGCCTCGCTGCCATTATTCACATTGGCTTCGCTGGCCACCACCTTGCCGGAAATATCCTGCAGGCGCCCCGCCGCTTCCTCGCTGATGCGCGCGAAGCTTTCCTGGGTCGCCACCAGTTGCTGGCCCATCAGGGAAATCTGCTGGAAGCTCCACCAGGCAAGGCCGGCGAAGGCGAACAGCAGCGCACCGACCAATGCCCACAGCGGCCCGGTACTGGCGCTCTTGACCTTGACAACCGGCGCAGGCCGGGAGCGCACGGAGGTAGCCGGCGTGGGCTCGAACTCATCGTCGTCCGAGGTGTCGGCCCGCAGGCTGGGAACGTTGTCGAAGTCGTCGTTAGCATCGTTACGCATGAATCAACCTTAAATCCTTTGAGGTGGCATATGGATAGCCAAGCGTCGGAGTATAAACCCCCGACCTGCCGCACTGATCGACCCGGGTTCGCAAATTCGGTTCCCGGTGTGTTGCCGGTTATTTAAGTCCCACGTCCTGGGCCTTCCACCAGCTACAGAACTCGTCGAGGGCCGCCCACAGGCTGACCTTGGGCTGGTAGTCGAGATAATGCCGTGCGCGGGTGATGTCGAGGGTGAAATCTTTGTTCATCACCTGCATGCCCAGCCGTGACAAAGACGGTTCCGGGCGCCCTGGCCACATGGCACAGAAGGCTTCATTGAGCGCCGCAACGCTGTAAGACAAGCCGTAGGACCGATAACGGGTGACCTGAGGCATGTCCATCTGTCGCATCACGTAGTTCACCACATCCCACACCGGCACCGGGGCACCGTTGCTGATGTTGTAGACCTTGCCCAACGCCGAGCCCGTCGCCAGCAAACTGCTGAGCAGGGCTTCATTGAGGTTGTGCACGCTGGTGAAATCGACCTTGTTCAGGCCATCGCCGACAATCGCCAGGCGGTTCTTGCGCTGCATCTTCAACAGGCGCGGGAAGATGCTCATGTCGCCGGCCCCCGTGACAAAGCGCGGGCGCAGGGCCAGCACTTCGAGGCCAAACTCCTGGGCGCCAAACACCTTTTGCTCCGCCAGGTATTTGGTGGCTGCATACGGATGCTTGAAACGCTTGGGCACTTGTTCTTCGGTCAAGCCCAGGTGGTCACGGCCGTCGAAGTAGATCGACGGCGAAGACAGGTGCACCAGGCGCCCGACCCGCTGCTTGAGGCAGGCCTCCACCACGTTTTCGGTAACCAGCACATTGCCCTGGTGGAAGTCCTGATAACGCCCCCACAGCCCCACGGCCCCGGCGCAATGCACCACGGCCTCGACGTCGCGGCACAGCTCGCGCACCAGGTCCGGATCATTCAAATCACCCTGGATAAACTCGGCGCCGCGCCGTACCAGGTGCTCCACACCTTCGGCCCGCCGCCCGTTGACCCGCACGTCCAGGCCCTGCTCCAGGGCGAAACGCGCAAAGCGCCCGCCAATGAAGCCGCTTGCGCCGGTGACCAGAATTTTCATGACTTACTCCGCATTCTTTCGTTTTTCATCGCTGTTGCCTTGACGCTGGCCATCACTCCAACGGCACCAACCATTGCCCCGTTGTGTGTGCCAGATGATCCGTCAGCAGGCCCAGCAATTGTCCACCACTGCGCCAATGATGCCAGTACAGCGGCACATCGATCGGCTTATCTGGCAATAACTCCACCAACACGCCCTTTTCCAGCTGGTCGCGCACCTGCAGTTCGGGCACCAGGCCCCAGCCCAATCCGGCTTCCGTCAGGCGAATAAAACCTTCGGACGAGGGGCATAGATGGTGTTCGAAACCACCGTCGACGCCCAGGGACGCCAGGTAGCGATGCTGCAGGAAATCATCCGGGCCGAACACCAGCGCCGGCGTGCGGGCCAGTTGATCGGCCCGCACGCCCTCGGGAAAGTGCCGGGCGACAAACGCCGGGCTGGCCAGCGCCCGATACCGCATCGCGCCGAGCAACAGGCTGCGGGCGCCGGCCACCGGGCGTTCGCTGGCGCAAATACAGGCTGCCACTTCGCCGGCGCGCATGCGCTTGAGGCCGACGGTCTGGTCTTCTACCACCAGGTCCAACAGCAAATGCTGCTCGGCGCAGAAGTCGCTCACCGCCTCGGCCCACCACGTGGCGAGGCTGTCGGCATTCAAGGCGATGCGCAGGCGCTCGGGCATGCCCTCTTCATCCAGCGCGGGCACCTGGCTTTGCAGGTCGCGCTCCAGCAATCGTACCTGTTGCACGTGGTTGAGCAGGCGGCGGCCGATCTCGGTGGGCGTCGGCGGCGTGGCACGTACCAGCACCGGCTGGCCGATTCGCGCCTCCAACAGCTTGATGCGCTGGGAGATCGCCGATTGGGAAATCCCCAGTACCTGCGCGCCCCGCTCGAAGCCGGCCTGTTCCACCACCGCCGCCAGGGCGGAAAGCAATTTATAGTCGAACATCAGTTTTCCTAATGAGCGATCAGCAATATTGGTTTTTCTTATACAGCCTTGGACGGGAGAATAGCCAGCATCGCTTCTTCTTATTCAAGGACCTCCACATGGCTGGCGAAACCGCCCTGGCAACCCTGCTGCGCAGCATGAGCCCACAGCTCAATGACGGCGACTACGTGTTCTGCACCCTGGCCGACAGCCGAATCCCCGAAGGTTGCGAGGTGATCGGCAGCTTCCGCGAGCAGGAAGGCCTGACGTTGATCGTCGAGCGCCAGCAGGCCGAGCGCGCCGGACTGGCCTTCGACTATGTGGCTGCGTGGATCACCCTCAACGTCCATTCGGCCCTGGAAGCGGTCGGCCTGACCGCCGCGTTCGCCACGGCCCTGGGCAAGGCCGGGATCAGTTGCAACGTGATTGCCGGCTACTACCACGATCACCTGTTTGTCGGGCGCGCCGATGCCGAGCGCGCCATGACGGTGTTGCGGCAATTGGCGGCGGGCGCGGAGTAAATCCTATGTGGCAAAGCTATATGAACGGCCTATTGGTGGCCTTTGGTTTGATCATGGCGATCGGCACCCAGAACGCGTTTGTGCTGGCGCAGAGCCTGCGGCGCGAACATCACCTGCCGGTGGCGGCACTGTGCGTGGTGTGCGACGCGATCCTGGTGGCCGCCGGCGTATTCGGCCTGGCCACCGTGCTGGCGCATAACCCGGTATTGCTGGCGATTGCCCGCTGGGGTGGTGCGGCGTTCCTGCTCTGGTACGGTACCCTCGCCCTGCGCCGGGCCTGCTCGAAGCAGAGCCTGGGCGAGGGCGAGAACCTCAAGGTACGCTCGTTGAAGGCGGTGATGCTCAGCGCCCTGGCAGTGACGTTGCTCAACCCCCACGTGTACCTGGACACCGTCTTGTTGATCGGCTCCCTCGGCGCCCAGCAAACCGAACCGGGCGCCTACGTGGCCGGGGCCGCCAGCGCTTCATTCCTGTGGTTCATGACCCTGGCCCTGGGCGCCGCATGGCTGGCACCGTGGCTGGCGCGCCCCGCCACCTGGCGGATTCTGGACCTGCTGGTAGCCGCCATGATGTTCAGCGTGGCCTATCAATTAATCAGCGCAGCGTAGATATTCCAAAACGCTCTGGAACCTCTATCCCACACAGTTGTTGCGTGGTTTTGCCGCACCCCCGGTGCTATGATCCAGCCCCTGCGCCGCAAAGAGTACAAACTCCCCGGCGCTTGTTTGGCCGCCCGTGATCGGCCTTGCGCTCACCGCAACTGACCTGATTAGGAGAATCATCATGGCTTTCGAATTGCCGCCGCTGCCCTACGCACACGATGCCCTGCAGCCGCACATTTCCAAGGAAACCTTGGAATACCACCACGACAAGCACCACAACACCTATGTCGTGAACCTGAACAACCTGGTGCCTGGCACCGAGTTCGAAGGCAAGACCCTGGAAGAAATCGTCAAGTCTTCTTCGGGCGGCATCTTCAACAACGCCGCTCAGGTCTGGAACCACACTTTCTACTGGAACTGCCTGGCGCCAAACGCTGGCGGCCAACCTACCGGCGCACTGGCTGAGGCGATCAACGCTGCCTTCGGTTCGTTCGACAAGTTCAAGGAAGAGTTCACCAAGACTTCCGTCGGCACCTTCGGTTCCGGTTGGGGCTGGCTGGTGAAAAAGGCTGACGGTTCCCTGGCCCTGGCCAGCACCATCGGCGCCGGCAACCCGCTGACCAGCGGCGACACCCCGCTGCTGACCTGCGACGTCTGGGAACACGCTTACTACATCGACTACCGCAACGTGCGTCCAAAGTATGTGGAAGCGTTCTGGAACCTGGTCAACTGGAAGTTCGTGGCTGAGCAGTTCGAAGGCAAGACCTTCACCGCTTAAGTACCGCTTGCAGTAGAAAGAGCCCGGCGATTGCCGGGCTTTTTTGTGGGCGATTACAAATGGAAAAATGCCAGGAAAACGCTGGAACTCATCAAAAGGATTTCGCCACGCAGCATGTAAGAGGAATGTCCCTCTGATTGACTGCAGGAGAACTTGATATGGATCTAGCATCTTTGATCGGCATGGCCCCTCAAGCACTTAACGTGTTCGATAACGTGACAGATAAGGGCCTGGACGTCCTGGACAAAAGCTTGGGCATCCTTGATAAGACCGTGGACATAGCTCGACAGGCCTTGGGGCAAATCGATCCTCAAGCGCAAGACCAGCCACAACCGCCGAAAATTTCGTTTACCTGATGGGCGCTGACGCTCGACGGTTTGTTTCGCTGGCCTGAAAAACCCGCGCTCGTCCTGAAAAGACAGTACAAGAAGTCGGCACGTACGATCCGCCGACTTCGCTCCATGCCAGGCCTGCCTTTCCATTCCCCCTCCCAACGTCTTACCCCCGGACGCGCTCATCTAAACTGCAAAACCTGCCCTGGCCGCAATGTCCCTTTGACTGCCCTCACGGGATTGCCAATACTCATGGCATATTGAGGCTACCCGCATGGAACAAGGAATAACCCTTTGAAGCTGGAACTCAAAAACAGCTTGTCGGTGAAGTTGCTACGGGTGGTACTGCTTTCGGCATTGGCCGTGGGCGTGGTACTGAGCGCGGCGCAGATCGTCTTTGATGCGTACAAGACGCGCCAGGCCGTGGCCGGTGATGCCCAGCGCATCCTCGACATGTTTCGCGACCCGTCCACCCAGGCCGTCTACAGCCTGGACCGGGAGATGGGCATGCAGGTCATCGAAGGCCTGTTTCAGGATGATGCCGTGCGCATGGCCTCCATCGGCCACCCCAACGAAACCATGCTCGCGGAAAAAACCCGCGACCTGCAACAATCCCCGAGCCGCTGGCTGACCGACCTGATCCTGGGCCAGGAACGCACGTTCACCACGCCGCTGGTGGGGCGCGGGCCTTACAGCGAGTACTACGGTGACCTGAGCATCACCCTCGACACCGCCACCTATGGCAAAGGGTTTCTTGTCAGTTCGGTGATCATTTTCATCTCCGGGGTGCTGCGGGCGCTGGCCATGGGGCTGGTGTTGTACCTGGTCTATCACTGGCTGCTGACCAAGCCGCTGTCGCGCATCATCGAGCACCTGAGTTCGATCAACCCCGACCGCCCCAGCGAGCACAAGATCCCGCAGCTCAAGGGCCACGAGAAAAACGAGCTGGGGCTCTGGATCAACACCGCCAACCAGTTGCTCGAATCCATCGAGCGCAATACGCACTTGCGCCATGAGGCGGAAAACAGCCTGCTGCGCATGGCCCAGTACGACTTCCTGACCGGCCTGCCGAACCGCCAGAAGTTGCAGGAGCAACTGGACAAGATCCTGATCGACGCCGGCCGCCGGCAACGTCGGGTCGCGGTGTTGTGCGTGGGGCTGGATGACTTCAAAAGCGTCAACGAGCAGTTCACCTACCAGGCCGGCGACCAATTGCTGCTGGCCCTGGCCGACCGCCTGCGGGCCCACAGCGGCCGTCTCGGCGCCCTCGCCCGCCTGGGTGGCGACCAGTTCGCCCTGGTGCAGGCCGATATCGAGCAACCCTACGAAGCCGCCGAATTGGCACAAAGCATCCTCGACGACCTGGAAGCCGAATTCGCCCTCGATCACGAACAGATCCGCCTGCGTGCCACCATCGGCATCACCCTGTTCCCGGAAGACGGCGACAGCACCGAGAAGCTGCTGCAAAAAGCCGAACAGACCATGACCCTGGCCAAGAGCCGCTCGCGCAACCGCTACCAGTTCTATATCGCCAGCGTCGACAGCGAAATGCGCCGCCGCCGCGAGCTGGAAAAGGATCTGCGCGACGCCTTGAGCCGCGAGCAGTTTCACCTGGTGTACCAGCCGCAGATCAGCTATCTCGACCACCGTGTGGTGGGTGTCGAGGCGTTGATCCGCTGGCAGCACCCGGAGCACGGCCTGGTGCCGCCCGACCTGTTTATCCCCCTGGCCGAACAGAACGGCACCATCATTGCCATCGGCGAATGGGTACTGGACCAGGCCTGCCGGCAACTGCGGGAATGGCATGACCTGGGCTTCACCGAGCTGCGCATGGCGGTCAACCTGTCGACCGTACAGTTGCACCACGCCGAGCTGCCACGGGTGGTCAACAACCTGCTGCAAATCTACCGCTTGCCGCCGCGTAGCCTGGAGCTGGAAGTCACCGAGACCGGCCTGATGGAAGACATCAGCACCGCCGCCCAGCACCTGCTGAGCCTGCGCCGCTCCGGGGCACTGATTGCGATTGATGACTTCGGCACCGGCTATTCGTCCCTGAGCTATCTGAAAAGCCTGCCGCTGGACAAGATCAAGATCGACAAGAGCTTCGTCCAGGACCTGCTGGATGACGACGACGATGCGACCATCGTGCGGGCGATCATCCAGCTCGGCAAAAGCCTTGGCATGCAGGTGATCGCCGAGGGTGTGGAGACCGCCGAACAGGAGGCCTACATCATCTCCGAGGGTTGCCACGAGGGTCAGGGCTACCACTACAGCAAACCCTTGCCGGCACGGGAGTTGGTGGCCTACTTGAAACAGGCCCAGCGCAATAACGCCGCCATTCTCTGAAGCGATGCCGGCCATCGGGGCCACGCGCACCGATGGCCGGCAAATCGATACTAAATATTTCCTGCTTATAACGCTTTACACAAAATGCAAATCTTTCGCATTATGTCGCAGTTTTGCGCGCCCCCCGCGTGCCCCATCAACAACCGAAGCAGGATGTTCGCCATGATTCGTATGCCCCTGGCCACCGCCAGCCTTCTCGCCATTGCCATTTCGCTCGCCGGTTGCGGTGAAGGCAAAGACAAGGCCGCCGCGCCTCAAGCCCCGGCCGCCGCCAGCACCACCGCCCCGGCGGCTGCCCCGGCAGGCCAGGTAGACGAGGCCGCCGCCAAGGCTGTGGTCGCGCATTACGCTGACATGGTGTTCGCGGTGTACAGCGATGCCGAGTCCACCGCGAAAACCCTGCAAACCGCGATCGACACTTTCCTTGCCAACCCGAACGACGACACCCTGAAAGCGGCCCGTACCGCCTGGATCGCCTCGCGCGTGCCGTACCTGCAGAGTGAAGTGTTCCGCTTCGGCAACACCATCATTGACGACTGGGAAGGCCAGGTGAACGCCTGGCCCCTGGACGAAGGCCTGATCGACTACGTCGACAAGACCTACGAACACGCCTTGGGCAACCCTGGCGCCACCGCCAACATCATCGCCAACAACGAGATCCAGGTCGGCGAAGACAAGGTCGATGTCAAAGACATCACCCCGGAAAAACTCGCCAGCCTGAATGAGCTGGGCGGTTCCGAAGCCAACGTAGCCACCGGCTACCACGCAATTGAATTCCTGCTCTGGGGCCAGGACCTGAACGGCACCGGCCCGGGCGCCGGCAACCGTCCAGCGTCGGACTACATGACCGGTGATGGCGCCACTGGCGGCCACAACGAGCGCCGCCGCACCTACCTGCGCGCCGTGACTCAACTGTTGGTCAGCGACCTGGAAGAAATGGTCGGCAACTGGAAGCCCAACGTCGAAGACAACTACCGCGCCACGCTGGAAGCAGAACCTGCGACCGATGGCCTGCGCAAGATGCTGTTCGGCATGGGTAGCCTGTCCCTGGGCGAGCTGGCCGGTGAGCGCATGAAGGTTTCCCTGGAAGCCAACTCGCCGGAAGACGAACAGGACTGCTTCAGCGACAACACCCACAACTCGCACTTCTACGACGCCAAGGGTATTCGTAACGTTTACCTGGGTGAGTACACCCGCACCGACGGTACCAAGATGACCGGCGCCAGCCTGTCCTCCCTGGTGGCCAAGGCCGACCCGGCGGCCGATGAAGCGTTGAAGGCTGACCTGGCCTCCACCGAAGCGAAGATCCAGGTGATGGTGGACCACGCCAACAACGGCGAACACTACGACCAGTTGATTGCTGCCGGTAACGACAAAGGCAACCAGATCGTACGTGACGCCATCGCCGCATTGGTGAAGCAGACCGGTTCGATCGAACAGGCTGCTGGCAAGCTGGGCATCAGTGACTTGAACCCGGATAACGCTGATCACGAGTTCTGATCAGTGCCGCGTTGAATGAGGCGACCTTCGGGTCGCCTTTTTTGTGCCTGCCCTCCAAGCTCCATCAACCAGCACAAATCTCCTGTGGGAGCGGGCTTGCTCGCGAAAGCGGTGGGTCAGCCAATGCATCCGTTGACTGATACACCGCTTTCGCGAGCAAGCCCGCTCCCACACTTGATCTGCCACGTCTCCAACGCCCCCCCGGTTTACTTGCCCTGCACCGCAGGTAGAATGGCGCCTTTCCTGTCACCCCGAGCGGACCTCATGGCGTTGCCGACCTTACGGATAATCGGTTTCATTATCGGCATCTTCCTGATCACCCTGGCGATCGCCATGGTCATCCCCATGGCGACCCTGGTGTTTTTTGAACGCACCAGCGACCTGCCGTCGTTCCTCTGGGCCAGCCTGATTACCTTTATCGCGGGCCTGGCGCTGGTCATCCCCGGCCGCCCGGAACACGTGCACCTGCGCCCGCGGGACATGTACCTGCTGACCGTCTCCAGCTGGCTGGTGGTGTGCATCTTCGCCGCACTGCCGTTCCTGTTGACCCAGCACATCAGCTACACCGACTCGTTCTTCGAAAGCATGTCCGGCATCACCGCCACCGGTTCCACGGTGCTCAGCGGCCTGGACACCATGTCCCCGGGCATCCTCATCTGGCGCTCGCTGCTGCACTGGCTCGGCGGTATCGGCTTTATCGGCATGGCGGTGGCGATCCTGCCGCTGCTGCGCATCGGTGGCATGCGCCTGTTCCAGACCGAATCCTCCGACCGCTCGGAAAAGGTCATGCCCCGCTCGCACATGGTGGCGCGCCTGATCGTGGCGGCGTACGTGGGCATCACCATCCTCGGCAGCCTGGCGTTCTGGTGGGCCGGGATGGGGCTGTTCGATGCGATCAACCATGCGATGTCGGCAATTTCCACCGGCGGGTTTTCCACTTCCGACGAATCCCTGGCCCACTGGAAACAGCCGGCGGTGCACTGGGTGGCCGTGGTGGTGATGATCATGGGCAGCCTGCCGTTCACCCTGTATGTGGCCACGATGCGTGGCAACCGCCGGGCGCTGATCAAGGATCAGCAGGTGCAAGGCTTGCTCGGGTTGCTGGTGGTGACCTGGCTGGTGCTCGGCACCTGGTATTGGTGGACCACCAATCTGCATTGGCTGGAGGCGCTGCGCCACGTGGCGGTAAACGTCACTTCGGTAGTCACTACCACAGGTTTTGCGCTGGGGGACTACAGCATCTGGGGCAATTTCTCGCTGATGCTGTTCTTCTATCTGGGCTTTGTGGGCGGTTGCTCCGGCTCCACGGCTGGCGGGATCAAGATCTTCCGTTTCCAGGTCGCCTACATCCTGCTCAAGGCCAACTTGAACCAGTTGATTCACCCGCGAGCGGTGATCAAGCAGAAGTACAACGGCCATCGCCTCGATGAAGAAATCGTGCGGTCGATCCTGACCTTCTCGTTTTTCTTCGCCATCACCATCTGCGCCATTGCCCTGGCCCTGTCGTTGCTGGGCCTGGACTGGATGACCGCGCTGACCGGCGCCGCCAGTACCGTGTCCGGCGTGGGCCCGGGCCTGGGTGAAACCATCGGCCCGGCCGGTAACTTCTCCACCCTGCCGGACGCGGCCAAGTGGATCCTGTCATTCGGCATGCTGCTGGGCCGGCTGGAGATCATTACGGTGTTTGTGCTGTGCATTCCGGCGTTTTGGCGTCACTGACAGGCAGCTCATGCAACCGCGCCCGGTACTCGCCGGGCGTGGCATCGAACCAGCGGCGAAACGCACGAAAGAAGTTGCTCGGGTCGGCAAACCCCAACAGGTAGGCAATTTCCAGCAGGGTCATGCTCGGCTGCGCCAGGTATTGCTCGGCCAGTTCGCGGCGGGTGTCGTCGAGCAAGGTCTGGAAACTCGTGCCCTCCTCCTGCAAGCGGCGCTGCAAGGTGCGCTGGGACAGGTGCAACGTCTGCGCAACCACTTCACGCTTGGGCTCGCCCTGGGGCAGCAATCGGCATAGCACCTGCCGCGCCTTGTGGGTCACCCGGCTCTCGGAAAACCGCGCCAGGTACTCCCCGGCAAAACGATCGTGCAACAACGCCATCGCCTCGTTCGCCGTGGGCAACGGCGCCTCCATATCGGCCCGTTCGAAGATCAGCGCGTCATAGGGCGCGTTGAACACCAGCGGTGCATGGAAGGCTTGTTTGTAGGGCGCCAGGTCCGCTGGCTGATCGCCCTGCACCAGCACCTTGCGCGGTTGCAACGTGCGCCCGGTCAGCCAGCCGCATAACGCCAGGGCACTGGCCAGGGACGCTTCGGCACTTTGCCGGGTAGGCGGCAGGTGGTCGCCGTGCACCGTCAGAATCAGCGCATAACCTTCGGGTAACAGGCGGAAACTCAGGTCGGCACTTTCAGCAATGATTCGCTGGTAACGCACCAGCCGCATAAAACCTTCAGCCAGGGTATTGCTGGACATCAAGGCGTAGCCGGCCACATGAAACGATGCCGGGCGCACCACCTTGCCCATGTTCAAGCCAATCGCCGGGTTGCCCGACAGCTCGACCGCGCGCTGCCAGAGCCGGGTCATGGAGTCCTGGGGGAAGCGTGCATCCGGGTCATTCAGCGCGGCGTAATCCAGGCCAAGCTGCTTGAACAAGGCACGGCAATCCAGGCCGTCCATTTCCAGCGCCTTGACTATCCCCATCGCCCAGCTTGCAGAAGTCGTTCGTTCGCTCATGGCGTTTTCTTAACAAGGAAGGCTGAAACGACAGCCAGGAATCCGAAGGATACTAAAGTGGCATCTATTGTCACTGGCTGTTACCACTGATGACTCTAGACTCAAATAAGCTCCCCGCCGAACATCTGTCGGGCAGAACAATAACCAGAGGGCCGACCACTGTGGAAAATGCCAGGCAATTCAACAGCTTCGCCGATTTCTACCCGTATTACCTGAGCGAACACGGCAACAGTACGTGCCGTCGCCTGCACTTTATCGGCACCAGCCTCGTTATCTTCATTCTCGCGTTGGCGATCGGCAAAGGTGCGTGGTGGCTGCTGCTGGCGCTGCCGGTGGCCGGCTACAGCTTTGCCTGGATCGGCCATTTCTTCTTTGAAAAGAATCGCCCGGCGACCTTCCAGCATCCGCTGTACAGCCTGTTGGGGGATTTCGTGATGTACCGCGACATGATTCTGGGCAAGGTGCCGTTCTAGCCCCACGCTTGAAGAACAATAAGAGAGGCTTTGATGAACCAGCAGGCCCGCTTCACCCATATGCAGGATGGTACCCAGGAAGACTGGGCGATCATCGCCAAGGATTTCAGTGCTTACGCCCGGCAATTGCCAAGCCGGATCCTGGCGCATCTACGGCTGCTGGAGGGCGACTTCGGCGGCTTCCCGGTGGACCGCCTGACCCACTCGCTGCAAACCGCCAGCCGCGCCTGGCACGATGGCCGGGATGAAGAGTACGTGGTGTGCGCCCTGCTCCACGACATCGGCGACACCCTCGGTTCCTACAACCACCCGGACATCGCCGCCGCGATTCTCAAGCCGTTCGTAAGCGCCGAGAATCTGTGGATGGTGGAGAAGCACGGGATCTTCCAGGGCTACTACTTCTTCCACCACCTGGGGATGGACCGCCACCTGCGCGAGCAATTTGGCGACCACCCGCAGTACCGGCAAACCATCGAGTTCTGCGCGCAGTACGACGCGGCGGCGTTCGACCCGGCCTACGACACCCTGCCGCTGAGCTTCTTCGAGCCGATGCTCGCGCGGGTGTTTGCCCAGCCGAAGAACTCGCTCTACAAGGCGGCGATGGAACGCCAGGGTTAAACCGGCAGCAATGTGCCGCCGTGACCGGTTTGGGTGGCTGGCTCCGGATCTTTGACGATCTCCCGGGCCACCATCAGGATCACGATGGCCGCAATGATGTCGAAAATCGCCAGCACCACAAACAGCGGGCTGTAGCCGACCTTGGTCACCAGCACGCCGAATACCGCGGTAAACGCCGCAGCCCCGATAAACCCGCACATCTGCCCGCCACCGGTGGCGGTGGCCACGTCGTTCTTGCCGAATGAGTCCGAGGCGATGGAAAACAGTGCACCCGACAAGGTCTGGTGGGCGAAACCGCCGACACACAGCAGGGCAATCGCGGTGTAGGCACTGTCCACCAGGCCGATGCACGCCGGGCCGATCATGCACAGGCAACCGAACAGCATCACCAGCTTGCGCGAGGTGAACAGCGAGACCTTGAAGTAGCGGTGGAACAACGGGCTCAGGTAGCCACCCAGCACACAGCCAATGTCGGCGGCCAGGAACGGCAGCCAGGCGAACAGCGCCATTTCCTTGATGTTCATGTGCCGCTCGGTCATCAGGTACAACGGAATCCAGGCATTGAACGTCTGCCAGGCCGGCTCCGAGAGCATCCGCGCCGAGGCGATGGCGAAAAAGTTGCGGCTCTTGAGGATGCGCTTCCAGCTGGCTTTCTTCTGCACGCCTTCCTTGAGGTGGGTTTCCTGGCCGGCCTCGATGTACTCACGCTCGGCCTGGGCCAGCAGGCGCTGGTCACGCGGGTGCTTGTACAGCAGCAGCCACAGCCCGCTCCACACCAGGCCGATGCCGCCAACGATCAGGAATGCCAACTGCCAGCCGCTGTGCAAAATCGCCCAGACCACCAGTGGCGGCGCCAGCAACGCACCAAACGACGAACCAAAGTTGAACCAGCCGATGGCGACGGAGCGCTCCTTGGCCGGGAACCACTCGGTAATCGCCTTGACGCCGCCGGGGAAGCCCGCCGACTCCGTCAGCCCCAGTGCGCCACGGGCCACTGCCAGGCTCTGCCAACCGGTGGCGAATGCCGCCAGGGCACAGACTACCGACCAGGAGATGGCGAAGATGGCAAAGCCCATCTTGGTACCGATCGCATCGATCACATAACCGGCGATCGGCTGCATCAAGGCGTAGCACACCTGCCAGGCAACAACGATGTGGGAATACTGCTCAGTGGAGATGCTCAGGTCGGTCATCAGCGTGGGGGCTGCGACTGAGAGCGTGTTGCGGGCCAGGTAGTTAATAATCAGGCCGACCGTCATCAGCCCGACCATCCACCAACGGATGCCTTTGATTTTCATCGCTTCACCTTAATTATTTTTAGATTTGAGGCGTACGTTCTGCGACCGAGCGCATCCGTATTACGGGCGCTATAAAACTGTAACGTCATATGTCGTCATACAACTGTTAGCGTTATATTCAGTCCGCAGTACGATGTCAATCCGTGAAGGGTGATGTTGTACGATGACAATCGACACCCCTGTGGCGCCACGTCACTTGCGCGGCGGGATGAAGACGCGTTCATTTTCTGAGATAAAATCTTTCTGTCATTTACAGTGCTGTATCCTGCACAGGCTTTTTGAACGCGCGGAATCACCTGCGATTGATAAAACAGATCTTGCGAGGAGCGACGACGATGCACGAAATCCCTAATCTCCCCTTCCCAAGCCTGCACGAAACTGAGCAGCCAACCCCGCAACAGGCCGGTGCCACCAAGCCCGAGCCCAAAGAGGCAAAACCGGTCGACCGCAAGAGCGAAGACTGAGAGCCGTACCCAGACCGTGTGGAAAGCGTGACATTGCGCGCTTTCCACACCGCCTGAACACCGTGAGCCCCGCCATGACCGACACCACCCCCGATACCGCCCTGCTCGACACTGCCTTGCACATGGTCGACGTATGGAACCGCCTCACCCCGGAAAAACAGGCCCTCCTGCTCAAGCGCTTCGGCACCCAGGAAAACGCCCTCGCCGCGTTGGTAACCACGCAACTGCTCAACCCCGCCGATCGCTAAAAGTTTGCTTTGCTGCCCCCGCACGCGCCCAGCATCGGTATCATAAGCAGCCTATCTTTTCCTGCTGCGACAGTGGACCTCTCCCCATGCCAGATACCCAGCGCCCCATGGCGGTCACGCTGCAAGTCGTTTCCATCGTTTTGTTCACCTTCATCGGCTACCTGAATATCGGCATTCCCCTGGCCGTGTTGCCTGGCTATGTGCACAGCGACCTGGGCTTTGGCGCCGTGATCGCGGGCCTTGTGATCAGCGTGCAATACCTGGCCACTCTGCTGAGCCGGCCCTATGCCGGACGCATCATCGATAACCGCGGCAGCAAGCGCGCCGTCATGTACGGCCTGGCCGGTTGCGGGTTGAGCGGCGTGTTCATGTTGCTCTCGGCGTGGCTGTCACACCTGCCGGCGCTGAGCCTCACCAGTCTGCTGATTGGCCGCCTGGTGCTGGGCAGCGCTGAAAGCCTGGTGGGCTCGGGTTCCATCGGCTGGGGTATTGGCCGGGTGGGCGCGGCGAATACCGCCAAGGTCATCTCCTGGAACGGCATCGCCAGCTACGGCGCCCTGGCCATCGGCGCACCGCTGGGGGTGTTGCTGGTCAGTCATTTCGGGTTGTGGAGCATGGGCGTCAGCATCATCCTGCTGGCGGTGCTGGGCCTGCTGCTGGCCTGGCCGAAAGTCGCCGCGCCGATCGTGGTGGGCGAGCGCCTGCCGTTCATGCATGTGCTGGGGCGCGTGTTGCCTCACGGCTGCGGGCTGGCGCTGGGCTCGATCGGGTTTGGCACCATCGCCACCTTCATCACCTTGTATTACGCGACCCAGCATTGGGATAACGCGGTGCTGTGCCTGAGCCTGTTCGGTGCCAGCTTTATCGGGGCGCGGTTGTTGTTCGGCAATTTGATCAACCGCATTGGCGGGTTTCGCGTAGCGATTGCCTGTTTGTCGGTGGAGACGCTGGGGCTGCTGCTGCTGTGGCTGGCGCCGGATCCTCATTTGGCGTTGGCGGGTGCGGCGTTGAGCGGGTTTGGCTTTTCCCTGGTGTTTCCGGCCTTGGGTGTGGAGGCGGTCAACCTGGTGCCCGCCTCGAGCCGGGGCGCGGCGGTGGGGGCGTATTCGCTGTTTATCGATTTGTCGTTGGGGATCACCGGGCCGTTGGCCGGGGCGATTGCGGCGGGGTTCGGGTTTGCCTCGATCTTCCTGTTTGCGGCGATCGCGGCGTTTGGCGGGTTGCTGTTGAGCCTGTATTTGTATCGGCAGGCGCCGAAGTATCGCGAAGAACGTCAGGCGAGTTAGAAGTCCACCTTGCCGCGGCCGGCCTTGATGCTGCCGCGTTTGGTCTTGGATTCGAGGCGGCGCTTCTTTGAGCCCAGGGTGGGTTTGGTGGGGCGGCGTTTCTTTTCGACCTTGGTGGCGCTGAGGATCAGCTCCACCAGGCGCTCGAGGGCGTCGGCGCGGTTTTGTTCCTGGGTTCGGTATTGCTGGGCCTTGAGGATCAGTACGCCTTCGCTGGTGATGCGGGTGTCGCGCAGGGCCAGCAGGCGTTCCTTGTAGAAGTCAGGCAGGGACGAGGCCGGGATGTCGAAACGCAGGTGCACGGCGCTGGAGACCTTGTTGACGTTTTGACCGCCAGCGCCCTGGGCGCGGATGGCTGTCAGCTCGATCTCGGCGTCGGGGAGGTGCACGTTGTTGGATATCACCAGCATTTTTTGATCGGGCCTTGGGGTGGAGGGGTAAGGATACGCCAATGTGTTGGGCTGCTGGGGGCTGGGGGCTGGGTACATATCCGTTATTTGGGTGATGGCTGATATTGGTTCCGCTCTTACAGC